>NZ_KV825943.1:0-213 GCF_001835805.1 Corynebacterium sp. HMSC034B08
AAGCCATCACCGTCTGCCAGCGCCTCGACGCCCCCGATGCGCCGCTGGCCGCCCTACAAAGAGCCTGTTTCGTTGACTATCTCGAGGGTTTGAGTGATGTATGGATACAACCTGAAACCCTGTCTGACTAGGAGAAATACCTTGAAGAGAATGGAGCAAATCACCCCGCCACCGATCAGTGCTGCTCCGCTTGTGAAAGTGGCAGCGTATGCC
>NZ_KV825944.1:0-6391 GCF_001835805.1 Corynebacterium sp. HMSC034B08
ACTCCATGTCCAAAATGTTCATGGACATAACACGTCTAGTTGCACAAAAACGCAGCTAGACGATCAGGGGCGCGTTTGCCTCACGGTTGTTACGGGTTAAGCGACAAAAAGAAAGCCGCTGGGCGCGACTGCACCTAGCGGACATTCTCTTAATTACCGGATTTTAACCCGTCTTGTGAGAACCAACTGTATATATAGTTTTGTGCAGAAGCAAACTACATATTCGATTACGCGTGCTCTTTCTGACCCTCGCTTCAAAACTTACATACAGGCAGCCGGGGGCTCAGAAAAACAAGCACTTCTGCTCTACCTTTGGAATATCGAGATGGCGGGAGCTGTCGCTGCGACCACAGGTATGGTCGAAGTACAACTCAGAAACAGCATCAATTCACGCCTTCAAACTTGGAATGCATCCCAACCGGTTAATGATCCAAACCGTACTTGTGCGTACACAAGGGACTGGCTAAAGGATCCTGCACCTCGACTTCGCCAGATTATTTCGCCACCACGCAAAAGGCCACTTTGGCAAAAAGCGGAACCAGCCCTACGAGACGAACTTGGCAATTGTGCAAAGCCGAATCCTTCTCATGACGACCTTGTCGCGGCTTTGCCTTTCGGTTCATGGCTTTTCATCTTGCCTCAACCCCAGGTTTCTTCTCCTCAAAATCCCCGGATGCGGATTTGGGACGAGACTCTCAAGCATGCATTTACTGCTCGGAACGCTTCCGAATTCCAGAGCGCTAATCCCGCTGTCATTTACCAGTGGGCAAATGCAGTACGGCACGCACGAAATCGTGCAAGCCATCTAGAACCGCTGCTTGACCCTGGGCAATTGATCCGTGTTCATCGAATATCCGCACGCCTTATGCATTCAATGAACCCCGCTGCCGCATCCTGGCTAGCGGGGCAGCAATACATCCATTCAGTGCTTAAAAGGAAACCCGTGTAGCTACTCCCTTGCCGGGGAGGCGCTGCGGTCGTCGTTACGCACGGGCACCCACTTGAGCACGTAGGCGAGCACGACCACGCCCACGGCGACGGCGAAGGACACCCAGCCGAAACCGGTGGTGAAGCCAGCGATGACGGCGATCGGTGCGAGGATGGTCATGCCGATCTCGAAGGGGGCGAAGCCGACGTAGGCCACGCCGTACTCGTTGAGGGTGCCGGACTTGAGTTTCGGGTCGACCATCTTGAGCAGCGCGATGCCGGTGGCCACGGCGGCGGTGGCCCAGCCCCAGCCGAACAGGCCACGCTCGAGCCAGTTTTCGCCAAAGAAGGTCGGGCCGGCCCACAGCATCCAGACCACGCAGAACACGGTACCCAGGACGAACATGACAACCAGTGCCTGCCAGTAGCCGGCGAGTGCGGCGGGGACGATAGACGCGATGCCGAAGGCGATCATGTAGTCGGTGGCAGCGCCGGAGATGGAGTTGATGGTGGAGCCGTCGAGGTAGTTCGGGCGCCCGGCGAGTCGCAAGGCAAGACGGCCGACCAGACCGACCACGAACGACATGGCGAACAGCGGGATGGACACGTTTGGCCACTGCCCCTTGATCAGCGTGTTCAGCAGGTACGCGATGAGCACGGTGAACACGATGAAGCCGGCGTGCAGTGCGAGCGGTTCGATGGACGACGGGTTGGTGGTGGCTTTGCCGATGGAGGGGCGTTCTTCCTCGTTGCGGATGTAGCCGGTGCGCAGGTCGTCGGGAAGATCGCCCGCGAGCTGGGATGCCTTGCCTTTGCGGATGCCCCAGTTGGCCATGATCACGCCGCCGACAATCGCCACGAGGGTGCCCACGGTGGCGGAGGTGAAGCCGAGAGAGGATGCGCCTTCAACGCCGATCTCCTCAAGCGCGGAGCCGACGGCCGCTGCGGTGCCGAAGCCGCCGACGAAGCCGACGGGCAGCATCATGCCGAACCACGGCTCGGTGCCGAATACGGGTGCGAAGAGGTAGATGCCAAGCAGGATGAATAGGCCCCATTGCCCCATGAACATTGCGGTGGAATAGCCCCACATGTTGCGCGCACCGGTGGCCACGGACCCGCCGAATTGCATCGAGTACGCCATCGACGCGAACACCACCGCGATGAGCAGCGTGGTGTACGTGCCCACCTGGTCGGACCAGTTAATCAGGCCGAGGACTTCCGGCCCGAGGATGAGCCCGATAAGGCCCGCGGTGATCGGTGCAGGCAGCAGCAATGCTTGCAGTACGCGCAGTCGGTTGCGCAGGACGTTGCCGACGATGAGGAGGAGGGAGATCCATCCGATGTCGGTAAGCAGCGTGTATGGGGTGAATTCCATCGCAGCACCTTCCTTTATCCACTTATCGCATATAAAACAGTCTGTACTCTAACCCAGTACGCTGTTTTCATGACTTTTCCGGAGTCCGTTGAGTTGTTGCGCACCCACGGATCGCGCGTGAGTGAGGTGTGGCGCGCGAAGTTCGTGGAGGCGTATCCACACGCGTCGATGATGCTTGCTCCTGGTGAGCGCATGCCGCAGATGCTTATCGACGCCACCACGTGGCTCCTCAGCCACTCCCCCACCGAAACCACCGACCGCCTGCGCGCGATCGCACTGGACCTGCGCCGCACGGGCTTCCCCGCCGAGGAGTACCCGAACGCGATGCAGTTGCTTGGCGACGCCATCCGCACCGTCGCCGTAGACACCGGAGCCGAGGTCGATACCGGTGCCGAGGACCCCACCCCGGCACTTGTGGCGGCGGGCGAGGTGATGCGCAAGGCAGCATCCCAAGCCGACTACGCGGGCGTGCCGGCGGCCTCAGCGGCGCAGGTCACCAGCGTGGAGGAGCGCGACGGGGTGCAGATCGTGCGCCTCGAGGCAGGCACGCGCATCATCTACGCCCCCGGTGAAACGCTGCCCGTAATGTCGCCGGAGGCCCCCGGCATGTGGACCGGACTGATCCCGGCGCTGCCATCGAATCCGTTCGGACAAATGGAGTTTCACATCAGCACCGGCACCGATCTTGCGGTTGCGCCCGGCGCGTGGTTGACATTGGGTGTGGCGCGCGGGGGTCTGCAGGGGTTCGTCGATAAGCAAGTGCTCTTGGTGGCCGCGGGGACGGGGTTGGCTGCGGCGAAGGCGCTGGTTTTTCACTGGTTGGAATGCGAGGAGCGCCCCGATGTGCACCTGGTTTCGGATGTGACGTACGACCGCGCGGCGCTGGACGCGTTGGCTGGCGCGCAGGACTGGCTGGACGTGAGTTGGGTGGTGGAGTCGCGCCTGGGTGCGCCGCTGGAGCAGGTGGTGTCGGGCCCGGGAATGTGGTGGGGTCGCGACGTGATCGTGTGCGCGGACCAGGCACGCGCGGCCGCGATCACGGCAGCGCTTCGGGAGGCCGGGGCCGAAGGCGTGCAGGTCATCGCCCACGACGCGACGCCGGAGTGGTTTAGCGCATCGTAGTGTCCGCGCGGATCTGGCCGAGCGGAAGGCGTTTGCGCTGCTTGGCGGCCTCTTCGGGGTCGATGTCTACGACCAGGGTTTCGGGCCCGTAGCCGGCTTCGGCGATGCGCACGCCGGAAGGGTCGACCACGGTTGAGTGGCCCGCGCCGGTGGGACCGGACGGCTCGCCCGCTTTGGTTTCAAAATCCGGGCGCGACTGGCCAGCGGCCGCGATGAACACCCCGGCGTCGAGGGCGCGCGCGGCGGTTAAGATGCGCCACTGCTCCACCTTGCCGGGCCCGTCGGCCCAGCTTGTGGGTACGACAATGACTTGGGCGCCGCGGTCCGCAAGGGCCTGGAACTGCTCGGGGAAGCGAATGTCGAAGCAGGTGGCCACGCCCACCGTCACGCCGTCGTGCTCGAAGGTGACCAGGCGTTCGCCGGGGCGCACGGTGTCGGACTCGCGGTAGTTGAACGCGTCGTACGTATGAATCTTGTCGTAGCCCTCATGCAGGCCATTTCCCGTGATCAGGGCGGTGTTGTAGACGCGGTTGATGGTTTTCTCGCCGCGCTGCACGGTATCGGCGGGCCGGAACATGCCAGCCACGATGGTCACGCCGAGCTCGCCTGCCAGGTCGCGCATGTTGGTGGCAAATGCGCCGTCGAGGTCCTCCGCCTGCGTATCCAGTCGGCCCTGCTCAAAGGCCTGACTGGCACCCTCCGGCAGCACGATCAGGCTCGCACCTTGGGCGGCGGCGTCGCGCACCAGCGGAGCAAGGTGGGCAAAGTTGTCCATTGTGTCACTGCCTGTGACCGTTTGCACCAACGCGATCTTCATGTGGATAACTTTAGGTGGAGTTCGGGGCAGTTATCCACAGATTTTTCTTCGCCCCTTGTGGTTGTGTGCTGGTGCGCAGAGGATTCGGCCCATGACTCTTGAAATCTCAACACGCACCGCACCCGTCGCCCGCGGCCTCGCCCGCACGTTCACACCGTTACCGTTTGCGCAGGTGGGGGTGTCGCGGACGGCGGAAGCGTTGTCGTCGATACGCAACAGCACGCACATGCTTATCGACGACACCACCGCCCACCTCAACACCCACCTCAATTCCATCGCGCGCTTTGCCCGCGCGGTGGAGGGCGTGGACGCCGACCTGGAAGCGAGGCTTGCGCCATGAGTGTTGCCACGTACCGCCCAGCGCTGGACGCGGCGGAACTCTCGGCGGCAGCGGCCGCGTTGCGCCTTGCCTCTGATGCCGCCCGGGAGCGCGCCGCCCATGTACCAGCCTCGCGCGTGGCGCTGGTGTCCACCGGCTTTCGGGGTGTGGCAGCGGATGCGGCGTACGCGCGGTTAGATGCGTTCGGGTCTGTGTTTGCGCGCGGGGCCGACGACTTGGCCACAGCGGCTGCGCTTGTCTCCACGGCGGCGGGGCTGCAACGGCAGTTGGACGAGGCCGCCATGTTTGCCACCCGCTACCTGCACTCGCGCACCGTGTTGTGGCTCAACGCGATGTCGATGGCGCTGGACCTGGAACTCGCACGGTCCTTGTTGCGCCTTGGCGGGCACGAGCAGGACTACGACCCGCTGTTCGCCCACCCGGATGAGTCGTTTCAGGACCTGCACGCGCGTCATGTGCCGACCTTGCCCGCCGCGACTCGTGCCGCCGTGGAGGCTGCGGGCGGGACCGTTCTCGAGGCCGGCCCTGTCTCCACCACCGTTGTCGTCGGTGACGTTGTGGACCCGGCGCGGGTGATCACCATGGTGGCCGGCGCGACCACGGGCGCGCCCGCGAAGTTGGAGGGTGAGTTGGCAAAGGCGTCGCGGTTGGCGCAGCAGACCGGTGCTGCGGTGGTGGTGTGGCAGGGTTATGCACCGCCACGCTCGGTGCCGCGGGCGGTCTCTCCCCTGCGCGCGTCTGCTGGTGCGGATGATCTGGCGATGTTCCAGGCAGCGCTTGAGGAGCGCTTCCCGGACGCACAGAAGACCGTCGTCTCCCACAGTTACGGCACGCTGCTGGCCACCACGGCGGCGCGCGACCATGGACTTATAGCGGATGACTTATGGGTCCTCGGCAGCGCCGGCGTCGCAGGTGAGCACGTCTCCGAGCTCACACTTGCGGATGAGCACGCCACCGTTCACGTCGTCGATTCACCCCAGGACCCCATCCTGTTGCTGCGCTCTGGGCCGTCGGCGGTGCTCGGCGCGTCGCCGTCGTATGTAGGGTGGGGCGCACAGCGCGTGGAGGGCGTGCGCGGCGGGCACTCCGACTACTTCACAGACCCGGCCTTTGTGTCTGCTTTGCAACAGCGCGCAAGCACAACTTAAGAAATGGCGTTACCATGGCGAACGTTTAAAGAAACTACCTTTAGGAGTCTGATAAACCATGGCAAACTTTGCAGAGCAAGTCGTCGAGCGCCTCGAGGCCCTCGGCATTAAACGCATTTACGGTCTGGTGGGCGACTCGCTCAACCCGCTTTCGGACGCGGTGCGCGAAAGCGACATCGAGTGGGTCCACGTCCGCAACGAGGAAGCCGCAGCGTTTGCTGCCGGTGCAGACTCGCTAGCCACCGACGAACTCGCCGTCTGCGGCGCGTCCTGCGGCCCGGGCAACACCCACTTCGTCCAGGGTCTGTTCGAGTCCCACCGCAACGGCGCGAAGGTACTCGCCATTGCATCGCATATCCCGACGGCCGAGATCGGTTCCTCCTTCTTCCAGGAAACCCACCCGGAGCTGCTGTTCCAGGAGTGCTCCTCCTACTGCGAGGTCGTCCACACCGCCGACCAGGGCATGCGCGTGCTGCACAACGCCCTGCAGAACACGCTCGCCGGCAACGGCGTGTCCGTGATGGTCGTGCCTGGCGACGTCTTCGCCGCCGACACCGCCGACGGCCCCCACACCGCCGACTCCGTCTACGCCACCGGCAAGGACAAGCGCGTCTACCCCGACCCCGCTGAGGCCGCACGGCTTGTCGAGGCCATCAACAACG
>NZ_KV825944.1:6491-16090 GCF_001835805.1 Corynebacterium sp. HMSC034B08
CCCTGTTCTGCGGCTACGGTGCACGCGACGCCCGCGACGAAGTCTTCGCTTTGGCCGAGAAGATCAAATCCCCGATCGGCCACTCCTTCCGCGGCAAGATGTACTTCGAGTACGACAACCCTTACGACGTCGGCATGTCCGGCCTCCTTGGCTACGGCGCCTGCCTCGACGCCATGGAAGAGTCCGACCTGTTCATCATGGTCGGCACCGACTTCCCCTACACCGACTGGCTCCCCGAGGAAAACGTCGCCCAGATCGACATCAACGGCACCCACATCGGCCGCCGCACCAAGGTCGACTACCCCGTCGTCGGCGACGTGAAGAGCGTCATCGAAAACATCCTCCCCCACATCGAGGAGAAGAAGGACCGCAAGTTCCTGGACAAGATGCTCAAACGCCACTACCAGCTGCTGGACCACGTGGTGAAGAGCTACACCGAGGAAGCCTTCGAGTCGAAGAAGCCGATCCACCCCGAGCTCGCTGCCTCCGTGCTGGACAAACTTGCCGACGACGACGCCTACTTCACCGTCGACACCGGCATGTGCAACGTGTGGTCCTCGCGCTACCTCACCCCGAACGGCAAGCGCGACGAAGGCGCATCCTTCCTCCACGGCACCATGGCCAATGCCCTGCCCATGGCCATCGGTGTCCAGGCCGCACAGCCGGACCGCCAGGTCATCTCCTGGTCTGGCGACGGCGGCCTGGGCATGCTCATGGGTGAACTGCTCACCATCAAGCTGCACCAACTGCCGGTGAAGGTGATCTGCTTCAACAACTCCTCCCTCGGCATGGTCAAACTCGAGATGATGGTGGCTGGCATGCCCTACTTCGGCACCGACCACGAACAGGTCAACTTCGCCGAGATCGCCAAGGGTGTCGGCATCAAGTCCTTCCGCATCGAGGAGCCCGAGGACCTCGAGCCGATGCTTAAGGAAGCACTTGCTTACGACGGCCCCGTAGTCGTTGACATCGTCACCGACCCCGAGGCTCTCTCCCTGCCACCGGGAATCACCTGGGACATGATGAAGGGCTTTGCCAAGTCCGGCGCCCGCACCGCCTTCCTCGAAGGTGGCGTCGGCCGACTGTTCAACCTGGCCAAGTCCAACCTCCGCCACATCGGTGGTGCCGCCGCCATCGAGTTCGGCGGGTAGGTTGCGGTAGTTCGAATGCGCGATAAAGCCCGCGCTGCCCCTGTGATGGGTAGCGCGGGCTTTTCTTGTCTGTCGTTGCCGCCGACTAGGCGTCGGGGGTGAGGTTGCGGCGACGGCGTCGTCGTGAAGCAGCTGGCTCCCATGCAACGACCGCGGTGGAACGCGGCACGTGCACCAACTCGCCGCCACGGCGAGAACCGTTGCGCAACTTCTGGCGCAGCTCTTCGTTGTGGCCGCGCTGGGCATCCAACTCGTCCTGCAGTTCTTCGATCTGCGCGGAGAGCTCAATGATCGTCTTGATGCCCGCCAGGTTCACGCCTTCCTCCTGGGAGAGGTACTGGATGCGGCGCAGCATCGAGATGTCGCGGCTGGAGTAGCGGCGACCGCCACCCTTGGTACGCATCGGGGTGACCAGGCCGAGCCTGTCGTAGGTGCGCAGGGTCTGGGCGTGCATGCCGGTGAGCTCGGCGGCGACAGAGATGACGAAGTATTCCTTCTCTTCTGCCATGGTTACACCTCCTTTCGCCGTCTAGCGCTCGGACCAGCCGGCGCGCGGGTCGAAACCAGAATCCTTCTCGGCCTGGGCGTACGCGCGCAGCGCGCTGGTTGCGGACGGGTCAAGATCCTTCGGCACCTTCACCTCAACCGTGACCAACAGGTCGCCGGCGTTGCCGGAGCGCTTCGGGATACCACGGCCACGCACGCGCAAGGTGCGGCCGTTCGGGGTGCCAGCGGGGACCTTGACCTTCACCGCGTTGTCTAGGGTCGGCACCGTGATAGGGGAACCGAGGGCGACCTCTGCAAACGAGACGGGGACCGTGACTTCGAGGTCGTCGCCGGAGCGGGTAAAGGTGTCGTCGCTACGCACATGCACCATGACGAACAAGTCGCCGGCGGGAGTGCCGTTGGGACCTGCTTCGCCTTGGCCTGCAAGGCGCACCTTCTGACCATCGATGACGCCTGCGGGGATGCGGACCGTGATCGAACGGGTACGTCGGACGGTGCCGGTGCCGTTGCATGTGGTGCACGGATCCTCGATGACTTCACCGGTGCCGTGGCAGTTCGTGCAGGGACGAGCCATGCCGAACGCGCCGGAGTTCTCCCGGATGTAGCCGGAGCCGGAGCAGACCTCACACGTGTGCGTCTTGCCGGACTTCGAACCAGAGCCGTGGCAGGTGGTGCACGGTGCGTCGCCGGTGAGCTCGACGGGGAACGTCGTGCCCTTGGCTGCTTCGCGGAAGTCGAGGGTTATTTCCGTTTCGACGTCGGCCCCCCGCGACGGCCGAGCGTTCCTGCCAGCACCGCCGCGGCCGCCAAAGAAGCCACCGAAGATATCACCAAGGCCGCCGTCTCCAGCTTGTCCACCAGTGGCTGATCCGAAGATGTCCGAGAGGTCGAATTCCGTTTCCGTGCCGCGAAACCCGCCCGGAAAACCGGACGCTCCTCCCCGCCCGAACCGGCCAAAGCCGCCCGAGCCGATCATGGACTTCAACTGGTCGTATTCTTTGCGCTTCTGCTCGTCGCCAATAACGTCGTACGCTTCCGCGACCCGCTTGAACTTCTCCTCGGCCTTCTTGTTGCCGGGGTTCGAATCCGGGTGGTTTTCGCGTGCGAGCTTGCGGTACGCCTTCTTAATATCGGCCTGGCTTGCCGTCGACGACACACCTAAGTCGCCGTAATAATCCTTGTCGGCCCATTCCTGTTGCATAGCCATCTCGCACCCTCCTTTCGCTGTAAATCGGTGTGGAGTTGTTGTCTTCTAAATTTCGTTCACTAAATAATCTAAGTAAAAAGGCCGGGGATCAGGCCGCTTATCGTTTGCGTGTACCCATTCCCCGGCCCTGCCACCAAGTTGTTGTTACTCGGTGGTGTCGGCACTTTCAGCCGGATCGGCGATGATCACCATGGCGTTTCGCACCAGGCGGTCACCCACCGTGTAGCCCTTGCGCAGCACCGTTCCCAGAACCTTTTCATCGCCCTGGGACAGATCCTGCACGGCCTCGTGGACCTCCGGGTTGAACTCGTCGCCCTCAGCGCCGAACTCCTTCACACCCTGGCCAGCGACGATGGAACGGAACTTATCCGCGAAGGCCTTCAGCGGGCCTTCTTCCAGGTCGCCGTGCTGCTGGGCGAGATCGAGATCGTCGAGAAGCGGCAACAGCTCGGTGGCAAACTTTGCCTTCGCGGTGGTGGCAATCTCGCCACGCTCACGCTCGGTGCGGCGGCGGTAGTTGGCGTACTCGGCGCTGACACGCTGCAGGGACTCGGTGCGCTCTGCGAGCTGCAACTCGATGTCGCTGACCGTGCCGTCGCCATCGACGTCCGGGTCTACCTCGCCCTCTGTGATCTGCGCTGCGTCTTCCAAGTCTTTCAACTCAGCTTCCGCGGCAACGAGAGGGTCCTCGTCCGTGGACAGTGCCTCGGACTCGGCCGCCTCGTCGGCCAGGGCTTCCGCCTGATCCGGGGAGACGTACTGCTCGTCCGTCGCCTCCGGATTACCCGGGTTATCGGGCATCTGCTCGTTGTTCGGGTTCGTCATCAGACGTCGCCTCCTTACACGTACTGGGTTGGATTACTTGTTGTCGGCGTCGGTGTCGTCGTCCTCGACAACCTCGGCGTCCACAACGTTGTCGTCGCCAGCATCAGCCTGGGTAGCACCCTCGTTGGCCTGAGCCTCGTAGAGCGCGGTGCCCATTGCCTGGGACTCGGTGGTCAGCTTCTCCACTGCAGACTTGATGGCATCCAGGTCCTCGCCCTTGAGGGCCTCGTCGACAGCATCGGCAGCCTCGGTGACGCGGGTCTTGATGTCCTCGGAAAGCTTCTCGCCGTTCTCGTCCATGAACTTGCGGGTCTGGTACGCCATGGTCTCCGCGTTGTTGCGGGTCTCCTGCTCCTCGCGGCGCTTCTTGTCCTCGTCAGCGTGAGCCTCGGCGTCCTTGATCATGCGATCGATCTCTTCATCAGACAGACCAGAGCCGTCCTGGATCTTGATCGTGTTCTCCTTGCCGGTGGCCTTATCCTTCGCGGACACGGACACGATGCCGTTGGCGTCGATGTCGAAGGTGACCTCGATCTGCGGAACACCACGCGGTGCCGGAGCGATACCTGCCAGTTCGAAGGAGCCGAGCAGCTTGTTCGCGGAAGCGATCTCGCGCTCACCCTGGAAGACCTGGATCTGCACGGACGGCTGGTTGTCCTCAGCCGTGGTGAAGGTCTCCGAACGCTTCGTCGGGATGGTGGTGTTGCGCTCGATGAGCTTGGTCATCACACCACCCTTGGTCTCAATACCGAGGGACAGCGGAGTGACGTCGAGCAGCAGCACGTCCTTGACGTCGCCGCGCAGGACACCAGCCTGCAGAGCAGCACCCAGAGCCACAACCTCGTCCGGGTTCACGGACTTGTTCGGCTCCTTGCCAGTGAGCTCCTTGACCAGATCGGACACAGCCGGCATACGGGTCGAGCCACCAACCAGAACAACGTGGTCAATGTCGCCGACAGACATGCCAGCATCCTTGATCACCTGGTTGAACGGGCTCTTGGTGCGATCCAGCAGGTCGGAGGTGATCTTCTGGAACTCGGTGCGGGTCAGGGTCTCGTCGAGGAACAGCGGGTTCTTCTCTGCATCAACCGTGATGTACGGCAGGTTGATGGAAGCCTGCTGTGCAGACGAAAGCTCAATCTTGGCCTTCTCCGCAGCCTCGCGCAGACGCTGCATAGCCATCTTGTCCTTGGACAGGTCAACGCCGTTCTGGGACTTGAACTTGTCCACGAGCCACTCGACTACGCGGTTATCCCAGTCGTCGCCGCCGAGCTCGTTGTCACCAGCGGTAGCCAGTACCTCAACAACGCCATCGCCGATCTCAAGCAGGGACACGTCGAAGGTGCCGCCGCCAAGGTCGAAGACCAGGATGGTCTCTTCCTTCTCAGCCTTATCCAGGCCGTAAGCCAGAGCCGCAGCGGTCGGCTCGTTCACGATACGCAGGACGTTCAGGCCTGCGATCTGGCCAGCTTCCTTGGTGGCCTGACGCTGAGCGTCCTCGAAGTAAGCCGGAACGGTAATAACAGCCTCAGTGACCTCATCACCCAGGTAAGCCTCCGCGTCGCGCTTCAGCTTCTGCAGCGTACGAGCGGAAATCTCCTGCGGGGTGTACTTCTTGCCATCGATATCTACGGTCCAGTCCTCGCCCATGTGACGCTTCACGGAGCGGATCGTGCGATCGACGTTGGTCACCGCCTGGTTCTTTGCAGACTGACCAACAAGCACCTCACCGTTCTTCGCAAAAGCTACAACCGACGGGGTGGTGCGGGAACCCTCAGCGTTAGCGATAACTACCGGCTCGCCGCCCTCAAGGACGGAAACAACCGAGTTCGTGGTGCCAAGGTCAATACCAACTGCGCGTGCCATAAAAGTAATTCCTCCTGTTGAAATGTGGTTTATCAGTAAGTTGATGCGCTTCGACTCAACTTGACGGCCACCACTATAACACCGGCGGGCACATCCTTGAGCCTGTTGCACTCAATCTATGTAACGGCACTGTACCCAAAGTTGTTCCCACTCGACGCAACTTTATTTGTTTCCGCAGGTAGAAGCACGCAAAAACACCCTCACCGACCGGGAACATAAGTGGGCGATGAGGGTGTCGTCGCTAAGCAAATGCCCTTAGAACAGGCCGGTTTCCTTCTCGGAGTAGGACCAGAGGAGGTTCTTGGTCTGCTGGTAGTGGTCGAGCATCATCAGGTGGGTTTCGCGGCCGATGCCGGACTTCTTGTAACCACCGAACGCCGCGTGAGCCGGATAGGAGTGGTACTGGTTCACCCACACACGACCCGCTTGGATCGCGCGACCAGCCTTGTAGGCGGTGGTGCCGGAGCGCGCCCAGACACCGGCGCCGAGGCCGTAGATGGTGTCGTTGGCAATGCGGATAGCCTCGTCGAAGTCCTTGAACGTGGTCACGGACATCACCGGGCCGAAGATCTCCTCCTGGAAGATACGCATGTCGTTGGTGCCCTTGAACACGGTCGGCTCGATGTACATGCCGTTTTCCAGGCCCTCAATCTTGTTCACGCCGCCGCCGGTGAGCACCTCAGCACCTTCCTGGGGCCCAAGCTCGAGGTAGGACTTGATCTTGTCCATCTGCTCGGTGGAGGCCTGCGCACCCATCATCGTTTCGGTGTCCAGCGGGTTGCCGGTCTTGATCTGCTTGACGCGCTGCACACCCAGCTCAAGGAACTCGTCCGCAATGGACTCATGCACCAGCGCACGGGACGGGCAGGTGCAGACCTCCCCCTGGTTCAGAGCGAACATTGCGAAGCCCTCGATGGCCTTCTTCTTAAAGTCATCATCCTTGGCAAAGATGTCCTCGAAGAACAGTGCCGGGGACTTGCCGCCGAGCTCGAGGGTGACCGGGATGATCTTGTCGGCCGCGGCCTTGTTGATGATCTTGCCCACCTCAGTCGAGCCGGTGAACGCAATCTTGGCAATGCGGTCAGAACCAGACAGTGCCGCGCCGGCCTCGTCGCCCATACCGTTGACAATGTTCAGCACACCCGCCGGAATGAGGTCGCCGATCAGATCCATCAGATACAGGATCGACGCCGGGGTCTGCTCCGCCGGCTTGAGCACGATCGCGTTACCTGCAGCCAGCGCCGGAGCAAGCTTCCAGGCCGCCATGAGCAGCGGGAAGTTCCACGGAATGATCTGGCCAACAACGCCGAGCGGCTCGTGGAAGTGGTAGGCGACGGTGTCCTCGTCAATCTGGCTCAGACGACCTTCCTGTGCACGCAGCGCGCCTGCGTAGTAACGGAAGTGGTCAATCGCCAGCGGAATATCGGCAGCGAGCGTCTCACGCACAGCCTTGCCGTTCTCCCAGGTTTCCGCGACGGCGAGCTCCTCAAGGTGCTCCTCCATGCGGTCCGCGATCTTCAGCAGGACGCCGGAACGCTCCTGCGGGGAGGTCTTGCCCCACGCGGGTGCGGCCTTGTGTGCGGCGTCGAGCGCCAGGTTGATGTCGGCTTCCTTACCGCGCGCAACCTCGCAGAACACCTCGCCGGTGACCGGGGTGATGTTCTCGAAGTACTCGCCATCTACCGGCGGAACCCAGTCGCCGCCGATGTAGTTGTCGTAGCGCTTGCGGAACTTGACGTTCGAGCCCTCGGTGCCAGGGTTGGGAAACACAGTCATCGTTGTGGCCTTTCTCAGTAGTGGAATGAATTGTGGGCCACACTACACCCAAATCCCTTTGTGGTCTAGGACAACTTCCCCTTGCGCGCACTTTTCGACGACCCCACGCCCCTTCCCCTTATGCATAACCACACATCTCTGACACAATGACCACGTGAGTGAACGTAAAAAACCAAAATATGTGGGAGCTCTGGACACGGCTGTAGACCCGATCCAGACACTGCCCACCACGGCCGACGCCGCCCAAGACCTCTCCCGCGAGCCGGTTGACCGCGGCGAGGTCATCGCCTCCGACGGCCGCACCGCCGCCGCGTGGGCACTGCGCTTCATCATCGTTGTCGCAGCCACGGCCATCCTTCTCTACCTGCTCAAATGGGTCTGGATGGGCCTTCTGCCGATTCTTCTAGCACTGATTGTGTCCACCGTCCTGTGGCCACCGGTGCGCTGGATGCGCGACCACAAGGTCCCCGCATCCCTGGCCACGTTCATCACCCTGATCGGCTTCTTCGGCATCATCGGCGGCATCTTCGCCGCCATGGCCCCAACCGTGAAAAGCCAAGGCAGCGAGCTCGTACGTCAGACTGAGCAGGGCCTCAATCAGATCGTCGATTGGCTGAAACAGCGCGACCTGGCATTCCTTGAGCCGGAAAAGATCCAAGAAACCGTCGATCAAGTCACCGCCTTTGCCAAGGGCCAGGCCTCCAACATTGCGTCGGGAGTGTTCTCGGGCCTGGGCGCGATTGCGTCGGTAGGCACCACGCTCGCACTGACCCTGGTGCTCACCTTCTTCTTCCTCAAAGACGGCGACCGCTTCCTGCCATGGGTGCGCAAGTACACCGGCGTGCGCGCTGGTTGGCACCTCACCGAAGTGTGCAGCCGCTCCTGGAACACCCTGTCCGGATTCATCCGCACCCAGGCCATCGTGTCCGGTGTTGACGCCATCTTCATCGGTCTCGGCCTACTGTTCCTCGGCGTGCCACTGTGGCCGGTGCTCGCGGTGATCACGTTCTTCGCCGGCTTCATCCCGATCGTCGGTGCGATTTCTGCAGGCGCTCTGGCGGTGATCATCGCGTTGGTGTCCAACGGGTTCATGAACGCCGTGTTCGTGCTCATCCTCATCATCGCCGTACAGCAGCTGGAGAGCAACGTTCTCTCGCCGATCCTGCAGTCCCAGGCGATGGGCCTACACGCCGCCGTGGTCCTGCTCGCCGTCGCTGTCGGCGGCACCCTGTTCGGCATCGTCGGCGCGTTCCTCGCGGTTCCGGTTGCCGCTGTCGCCGCCGTGTGGCTGCGTTACTGGGCTGAAATGGTTTCGCTGCGCTCCGGCGAGATCACCGCCGACGAGATAGCCATGGCCACCCAACAAACTCAGACCATGGATTCCAAGGAATCCTTCCTCGCTGTGCGCGACCACATGATGCGCCTTGCCAAACGCGAAAAAGAGCCCGTGAAAGAGGGGCTTGGCTCCACGCGCGTCCCGCTTGACGACGACACCCCGTCCGACATCGACACCAACCCACCCGGTCGCCTCCCCGGCGTGAACGACGAAGACTAGGTACGGTGGTGTGCCGTAATTGGTTATCGACGAAAGGAAATACCAATGGCCGATCTGAATAACAAGACCATCGCAATCCTCGCGACCGACGGCTTTGAAGATTCCGAACTGACCTCCCCGAAGGAGGCCGTCGAACAAGCCGGCGCAACCACCAAGGTCGTCTCCACCGAAACCGGTGAGATCGAGGGCAAGAAGGGCGCCAAGGTCGCCGTCGACGTCACCACCGCCGATGCCAAGGCTGCCGACTACGACGCCCTCATCCTCCCGGGCGGCACCCTCAACGCGGATGCCATCCGCGTTGATTCCGACGCCGTCGCCCTGGTCAAGGCGTTCAAGGACGCAGGCAAGCCGATCGGCGTGATCTGCCACGGAGGCTGGATCATGACGGATGCCGACATCTTGAAGGACGTGAAGATCACCTCCGTTGCCAACGTCAAGACCGACCTGGTCAACGCAGGTGCCGAGTGGGTCGACGAGGAAGTTGTCATCGACTCCGGCGTCATCTCGTCGCGCACCCCGGACGATCTGCCGGCCTTCAACGCCGCACTCGTCGAGGAGTTTGCAAAGTAACTTCTGCGAGGTAGCTGCTTTTAGCCCGCTGGCGCGTTTACGCCGGCGGGCTTTCTGCATGTCTGGGAGCTGTTCGGAGCGGATCGTCTAGCTGGGCTTGTGATGCTGCTAGACGTGTCATGTCTCATGACTTTTTGGACAT
>NZ_KV825945.1:0-651 GCF_001835805.1 Corynebacterium sp. HMSC034B08
GCCGCAAAACCGGATGCGACACCTGCGAGATCTCTGACACGGCACTCAAAGGCTTCATCGCGCGAGTCCTGGGTATCGATACCTTCGACCAAGAGGTGTTCAACGAGCGTATCGACCACATCGAAGTGCAGGGAAAAGACCATTACACGTTTCATTACACCGATGGCACCAGCAGCTCGCACACGTGGCGACCAAACCTGAAGAAGAGCTCGTGGACCCCAGCAAGAAAAGCCGCCTGGGGCGAACTCGTGCGTGCCCGCTGGGCCGAAGCCAAAAGGCTCGGGTTGGACAACCCACGGCAAGCACCAACACCACCAGAAGCATTGGTGAAGTACCGGGCCGTGGCCAAGGCAGAGGCTGAGCGCCTGCGCGCCGAGCGAGGCGAACGCTAAATGGCCCGCACCGTCACAGCAATCCCCGCCACCCGAGCGCTCCACACTGGTGCTCCACTTGGACAAACGACTCTGCGCAGGGTCGCCGGGTATGCCCGCGTGTCCACCGACCACGACGATCAGGTGACGTCCTACGAAGCCCAGGTCGACTACTACACCCGCTACATTAGCGATCACGCGGGCTGGCAGTTCGTGAAGGTCTATACCGATGAAGGCATCACAGGCACCTCAACCAAACACCGCGCTGGGTTCCAGCAGA
>NZ_KV825946.1:0-339 GCF_001835805.1 Corynebacterium sp. HMSC034B08
CTTGCCACCACAATCAACACCCCACAGCATGCGGAGGCGACCTAAAATGAGCGCTACAACCACCAAAAACCAAGTTGTCACACTCGGCCGCCAGCTCTATTTGACCACCGCTGTGTTACGCCAATGCGTTGAACACGCCACCCCACGCCAGTGCGACATCCTCATCGAATTGTTCGAAGCTGAACTTTCTTCCAGAGCAGCATCCAGAGCCCGCCGCCTCATGCACCGTGCGCGTGTGCCAGTACGCAAAACCCTCGACGGCTACGACTGGTCACCAGTGACCCTGCCCACGGACATCACCCGCGAACACCTCACCACGCTTGAGTTTCTCAACGGATG
>NZ_KV825947.1:0-27765 GCF_001835805.1 Corynebacterium sp. HMSC034B08
CCCCCGTTTTACGAGCACACACGCAGCAACAGCCCTCAAGACACGAAAACACCGTGTTTCAACCCCACGAACACACCAGTCCACCACCCCAACGCTCATCGTCTAGCTCCCTGAAACACCAGCTAGACGTGTTATGTCCATAGAGTTTTTGGACAAGGAGTCCAGTCACTTATTGGACAAGGAGTCCGGTCACTTTCTGGACACGTCCTAGCCGTAGTTTTTCCGGGTGGGTTTGGCTCGCTTTGGTCTGGGTTTGGATAGGTCATGACGTAGCTTCGGTGGACGACGGTGCGTCATACCTTCGACGTGGTTGATGTTGATCTGTCCACCGGTGGGGCGGTGTTTGAGCTTGATCGGCAACGGAAAACTAAACAGGAATTCTCCGTCGTGAGCGGTGTAGAACTCGGCGACATTATCGACGGTGACGTGACTAAAGATATCTCTGTCTGCAAAGCGAAGACCGACATAGAGCGAGTAGCCGCAAACGGCAACGACACCGTGACGGTTGATGCGAAGCTCCAGTGGCACATCGATGTATTCGTATTCGAGTTTCTCCAACTCGTCTATGCTGGTTATATCCGTGTGTGATGCACCTGGTGTGGTGATTACAGGAACGGTTTTGAACCTGGGCGAAGTGGCAGCTTCCCCAGGATCTTTTACATCCGCAGGCTTCGGCTGTGCATGCGGGTTGTTGGCAAGGTTGTAGTCAACAACGCGTTGCCATATCACTTCAGGATCCAGCGGATCTGTTGGTGATTCAGCCTGCGGGAACGTCTCCCAAGCCTGTTGCGGTGTGATGTGCATTTTGCCGACAAGCAGGCTTTGATGCCTCCGGTGAGTGTTGTACACCTCACGGTAGGCCACGATCGCTGCTTGCAACTCGTTAAACGTTGTTGGTGTGCGCGCATCAAGAAACTGCACCAAGGTGCGATGGGAGCGTTCGTCTTTGCCTTGCGTTCTGGGAGCAAACCCAGCGATCGCGACGACGCCTTGTTCAGCCAGCCATATTTCCGTTGCTGACAAACGCCCACGGTGGTAGGTGGCAAATGCTTCACTTGTTGCGCGGGGGTATCTAGTAACACCGTGGTGACTATCGGGTAACGCAATGGTGAGTATCGAGTAACGCTTTGGGAGAAGATTCTTCTGACCGCGTGGCAAAAGAACACGCGGCATCATCAGAGGAGTCTGATCGTGACTGATTACCGGGCCGTGATGGACCTTGTCTTACAAGGCTGGTCCGCCAAATCTGCTCGACACTGCGGGTCAACGATTGTCACCTCTCAGTTCACGCCCGATGAGCGGTACAAGTCCATCCCGGATGCCGTCATCGCCGAGTCGATGCTGAATCGGCTTGTCGTTGGCGCTGAGATCATCATGCTGGACGGACCGAACATGCGCCTAGAAGCCAATACGAAGTAGCGGATCATGGTCTATGCCCGGGTGTTACTCGATACTCACCCGCGCGTTACTGGATACTCACCACAGCGTTACTAAATCCGTGGTCCTAACATCACTGTTGTCCGATAAGAGTTCTTGTGGTTTGCGGTAGTTATCAAAGGCTGCCGCCAACGTGGTGCGAGCGTCTTCGCCGTTTTCAGGACGCATAAACGCTTTCGTTCCTACGTCGAATCTGCTGGCGTCATCGATGACCTGATAGATCGTGGCCTGGGTGTGGTCAACATCGAACAGGCGGTAGACCAAAGCGTCGATCTGCCACAACTCGCAGACAAAATCGCGGGCGAAACGCTTATAAGAACTGCGTGGACGCTTACGCGCGTTGACATCGACCAAACCAGCGTTGTGCAGCCAGGTAGCAATTGTTGTGCGCGATGGAGTGCACTCTGGGCCAACTGCGTCGTACAAGCGGTAGTAGGTCGACAACGGGCCGCAGTCCAATCCCTGCTCTTGCAGATCGAACCGTGCGTTAATGACAGCCTGGTAGTCAGCGTCTGTGTATTTGCGGGCAGGGTTTTTCGGAGCAGTGCTATCCGGCAGAATGCCGGACCGTCCACGTTCGGTGATGCGGTTTTTCACGTTGTGAAACGTCTGGCGTGAGATCTGTTCTTCTTTACAAAACTGCGTGATGGTCTTGCCGTCGCGGACCGGATCAAAATCCGCGATCTTTCTGCGCTTGTGCGATGAAATAGCCATCCACCCATTCCACCCGCACGCTGTCCAAAAAGTGTGTGGACATCGTGTCCAATAAGTGACTGGACTCCTTGTCCAATAAGTCACGAGACATGACAAACACCAGCTAGACGATCAGCCCCATAACGACAAACAACCCCAACACCACCAGGGCAAACACAGAGACCAAAACGAGATCGTCTAGCAACATCACAAGCCCAGCTAGACGATGAGAAAGGCCGCAACAACCAGCCCCCGAACTCCCCCTAAAACCCCCTAAAAGCGCCCTAGTGCCACGTGACCTCGGTGTAGGAGATGGTGGTGATGATGCGCTCGCGCAGCGGCTCAGGAGCCTTCGTTGGCTGGCAGCAATCCCGGACGATCGCACGCACGGCCCGCTCAGACTCGGCAATACTGCGACACTCCGGACATTGCGCGATCTCGGAGGTGATTTCCTCGCGGCGCTGTGGGGAAGTTTCTTCGTCGAAAAGTTCGCACAGCAGGCGGTATGTCGCTTCGCATCCGTGTCCCGTAGCCATTACTTCTCCTTCGCCGCAGTGTCGGTGTCCTGCATGTCCGCGTGGTCGAGGCCAATGCCTCGTTCCTTCGCCACGTCTTTCAACATGCCGCGCAGTTGTTTTCTTCCACGGTGCAGTCGGCTCATGACAGTGCCCATAGGGATGTCCAGCACATCGGCGATTTCCTTGTACGCCAGCCCTTCAACATCGGCGTAGTAGACCACCATGCGGTAGTCCTCGTTCAACGCGTTGAGCGCCTCGGAGATCCGCGAGTTCGGCATTGCCTTGAGCGCTTCAACCTCGGCGGATTCCAGTCCCGTCGAGTCGTGCGAGCTCGAGGAGTACAACTGGTAATCCGTCACTTCGTCCGCGGAGGTTTCCAGCGGCCGGCGCTGTTTCTTGCGGTACGAGTTGATGTAGGTGTTGGTCATGATCCGGTACAGCCACGCCTTGAGATTGGTACCGGGCGTGAAGCTGTCGAAGTTTTTGTACGCCTTGAGGTAGGTCTCTTGCACCAGGTCTTCGGCGTCTTGCGGGTTGCGGGTCATGCGCAGGGCTCCGCCGTAGAGTTGGTCGAGCAGCGGCATGGCTTCTTCGGCGAAGCGTGCCTTTGCTTCTTGATCAAGCCCGGTTTCGGGCATGCTCGCTATTGTAGGTCAGCGCTAAAATCGCCCCATGGCTGCTAAGACTCGCGCACTGAGCGCCCTTTCTCAAACCCCTCATGAGGTGCTCGAATACACCCCGAGCAAGGATCATTTCGGCGCACATTCTGCTGCTGAGTTGGGCCGTGACCCCCACACGGTGCTGAAGACTTTGGTGATCCATCACGAACGCGACATGGCGATCTGTTGCGTGCCCGTCGCCGGCCACCTTTCGCTCAAGGCGGCGGCGAAAGCGCTGGGTTGGAAGCGTGCGGAGATGACCGATCCTGCTCAGGCGCAGCGTGCGACCGGCTATGTCGTGGGCGGGATCTCCCCGCTGGGCACCACCAAGCGCATGCCTACGCTTATCGACGACTCCGTCGCCGACCTTGCAACCATCACGGTATCCGCCGGCCAGCGGGGCCTTTCTATTGCGCTGTCGCCTACCGACCTGGCGGAGCTGACCAACGCGAAGTTCGCGCCTATCGGGACTGAATAGCCCTGGACTAGCCCGAGATCAACTCCGCGTAGTCGTTGCGCACGTTGCCTACTTCCTTTGCGGCCTCGTTCCACTGCAACGTGTCGGCCACGCGCGAGGGGTGCACAAGTTCTAACGCTTCCTCTGGGGTGCCGTCGACCCACTGGCGGATTTCGTCGTCACGCAGAAAGAGCGGTAGGCGGTGGTGGAGCCAGGCCATGTTGTCGGTGGCGTCGGTGGTGATCATCGTGGTGGATAGCCGGTCCAGCCCGGTCTCCCACAGTGCCGCCGCGTACAGCAAGCCCTCTGCGGGGCGCACGTAGTAGGGCTGCTTGCCGGATTCGGTTTGCTTCCACTCGTAGTAGCCGTCGAGCACCATCAGCCCGCGCCGCGCCTTGAACGCGCTGCGGAACGAGGGCTTCTCCGCCACCGTCTCTCCGCGTGCGTTGAACAGAGGCATGCCGGTGTCGTCTTTCTTCCAGGTTGGGAGGAGGCCCCAGCGGGCGGCGTCGATACGCGCAGTCTGCTCTGCGACCCGGATGAGCGGCACCTGGTTTGTCGGCGCGATGTTGTAGCGCGACGGCGGGGTGCCGTCGGGCGCTTCGACATGGTTGATGCCGGGCAGGGTGGCTACCTCGGAGAGGAGCTCGTCGCCAGTAGTGAAAAGAACGAATCGTCCGCACATGCGCTCCATTATTATGACGTTCATGACGAACATGTGGCCCGCACCGTTCCATCCGGCCCCGATCACCCACACGCAGCGGGTGCCGGGGTCAAAGTCCATGACTAACCGCGCCTACGTGCTGGCGGCACTTGCCGCTGGTCCGTCGACGATGACTGGGGCGCTGCGCTCACGCGATACGGATCTTATGGAGGCCGCACTGGCGTCCATGGGCACCGGCTTCGAGCACGACCGCGACGTCATCCGTGTGACCCCGGGCGAGTTGCGCGGCGCGGAGGTTGATTGCGGTCTTGCTGGCACCGTGATGCGGTTTGTGCCGCCGGTTGCGGCGTTTGCTCAGGGGCCTGTGCTTTTCGACGGCGACCCCCACGCCCGCAACCGCCCCATCGCGGTTATCCTCGACGCCCTTCGCACCCTCGGCGTGTCCGTTGCGGGTGACGGGATGCCGTTTACCGTCCACGGCACCGGCAAGGCTGACGGCGGCCCGGTGGAGATCGACGCCTCCGGCTCCTCCCAGTTCGTATCGGGCCTGCTTCTGTCTGCGCCTCGGTTCGAGCGTGGCGTGTCCATCCGCCACACGGGTGGCATGTTGCCGTCGATGCCGCACATTGAGATGACGGTGGCCATGCTCGCAGAGGCTGGCGTGAAGGTCACCGCTACCCGTGACACCTGGGACGTTGCCCCGCAGCCGATCCGCGGCACTAACTGGGTGATCGAGCCCGACTTGTCCAACGCAGCACCCTTCCTCGCCGCGGCAGCTGTCACTGGCGGCGAGGTGCGTATCCCGAACTGGCCGCTGCGCACCACCCAGCCGGGTGCAGTGATCCGTACCGTCTTGGAGCGCATGGGCTGCGAGGTCGACCTCATCGCCGACGGCGCCACCCAGACCCTGCGCGTGCGCGGCCCGAAGCCTGGCACTTTAAAGGGCATTCGACTCGACATGAGCGACATCGGCGAGTTGGCCCCCACCGTCGCCGCCATCGCGGCGTGCGCCTCCACCCCGAGCGAGCTAACCGGCATTGCGCACCTGCGCGGCCACGAGACGGATCGCCTGGCGGCGTTGACCAACGAGATCAACAACGTCGGCGGCAACTGCGAGGAACTCGGCGACGGCCTGCGTATCACTCCGACCGAGATGCATGGCGGGACGTGGCGTTCCTACGACGATCACCGCATGGCCACCGCCGGCGCCATCATCGGTCTGGTTGTGGAGGGCGTCCAGGTGGAAAACATTGCAACCACCGCGAAGACGCTTCCTGGGTTTGAGGACATGTGGTTGGAGATGGTTTCCAAGTAATGCGCCGCAAGTTTTCCGATTACGACGAATCCGACGTCCGCGTCCGCCCCGGCAAGGGCTCACGGCCACGCTCGAAGAACCGCCCGTCGCACGATAATGCCAAGTTCGGTTTGGTCGTGGCTAAGGATCGTGGGCGTTGGGGCGTCGTGCTTGACGACGACGCCACGCGCCTGCAATGCACCCGCGCCCGGGACTTAAAGCGCACCTCGATCGAGGTCGGCGACCGTGTCGGCGTCGTCGGTGACACCTCCGGCGCGAAGGACACGCTGGCGCGCATTGTCAAGCGCGAGGAGCGTTCCTCTGTCCTGCGCCGCACGGCTGACGATACGGACTCGTACGAGCGCATCATCGTCGCCAACGCTGAGCTGTTGCTCATCGTGGTGGCCGCCGCCGATCCCCCACCGCGTACCGGGTTTGTGGAGCGCGCCTTAGTCGCCGCGTTTGTCGGCGGCGTGACCCCGGTGGTGTGCGTGACCAAGTCTGATCTGGCGGACCCTACCGATTTCGAGCGTGAACTCGCCGACCTTGGTGTGGAGGTGCTGCGCACCGGCGTCGACGACGACATCGCGGAACTGCTCACACACATCCGCGACCGCGTTTCTGCGCTGATCGGCCATTCCGGCGTGGGCAAATCCACCCTGGTCAACCGCATCGTCCCGGACGCGGACCGCGAAACTGGCGAGGTCTCCGGCGTGGGCAAGGGCCGCCACACCTCCACCCAGTCCGTGGCGTTGGAGGTGCCCGGCGGCGGCTGGATTATCGACACCCCCGGTATCCGCTCCTTCGGCCTCGCACACGTCGCCCCGGAACAAATCGTGCAGGTCTTCCCCGATCTCGCCGAGGCCGCCGAAGGCTGCTCCCGCGGCTGCACCCACTTGGGTCCGCCTGCGGACCCGGAGTGTGCCTGGGACACGCTCGACGCTGAATCCCCTATCGGGCGCCGCGCGCTGGCTGTGCGCCACCTGCTGGAGGCTCTACACAGCAATAACGAGTGGGAGTTAAAGCAGCTCGAGGAGGAACGCTAACTCGTCTGGGTGGTAGAACGCCATGTAGTTGTCTTGGGCGTCGCCGACGGTCAGCTCCGCGTCTTCGTCGCCAAGATCCGCGGCATCGACCACCTCGATGGCCTTCGCGGTGGCTTCTTCGGATTCCTTGATGTCCACGTGGATCGCCGCGACGTCCTCAAGATTCACCGGGCCGGACAGTTTCACCACAGACTCGCCCATATCGGGTGCTTCGGTCGCGTCCACGTCCACGGAGATGACCACTCGGCGGTGCGGGAAGCGCTCCTCGTCCCCAATGGCGAGCAGGCGTAGCGACGCCAACGCTGCGTCATCGAACGCCACATCTTCGATCTCTTCGAGATCACCCGAGGTGAAGAATTCCTGCAACGCCTTCGTCGCAGAAAAACCCCACCCGCTGCGCGCATGCAACAGACCGTTGTCCTGCAGCGCTTGCAGCATGCCAAAGGTTGCCGGGATGTAGACGCGCACTAGAACTCGCCCTCAATGTCGAACAGGGACTGGATCTCTACCGCAGTGCGGTCCAGCGCGGTGTGCAGGATGCCAATGAGGTTGTATTCCACTGCGGCGCGGATGTTCATGATGTCATCGTCGATCATCACGCACTCGTTCATGTCCAGGCCGATCGCGTCGGCTGCCGCCTGGAACGCTGCACGCTCCGGTTTTTCCACACCGATCTCGCCGGAGAGCACAACCGCGTCGACAACGCCCTTGAACTCCCACTCGCGGATCGCGTCCGCAATCTCGCCCTCAGCTGCCTCGTTGGACAGGATGGCCACGGAGACGTCCTTCTTCTTGGCTTCCTCGATGAGGGTCTTCCAGCGGCTCTGGTCTTCAGCGCCCGTGTCCAGCACACCTGCGTAGTCGATGATCAAACCCTGCACTTCGGCCTTCTTTCGTTAGCTTTCGTTAGCTGCGTATTTCGCGTACGTGATGCGTATTTTAGTGCGCACACTCTTTATTTCATTGCGCCAATCGTGAACAATGATACCTACCCCGCGCCGCGCCCACCCCCTCCCGTGACGGAGGATTCCCACATGCCCACAACCAGGTACTACAGCGTTCCCGGCCACCAGCACATTCAACTCCTCGCACCTGAGCGCCGCACGCCCGCGCCGAAACCGGCGCCGCCGGTGCTCGAGCCGGACACCGCGCTCAGCGCCACACCACAGACCAATCAACGCGTCGACCCTCTCGTGCGCCAGGCCATCAGCGCTGCGTTCGGAGGCTACGACCCGACTGTGATGACAGCCTCGCGGTTCAGTACGTCGGTGCGCACACACATCCGTGCGTATCGACGAGCCCAGCTCCAACTCCGCGCCCACACCCGCAACACCGCAGTCCTGCCCACCCAGCACGTCCGGGTGATCACCTGCCACTCTGGTGAGGCCGGCGAGTTCTACGGCACCGTGGAGAAAGGCGGGCGACGCCTCGCCTTTGCCGCGAAGATGGCGGACGGCAAACTGCAGTCGTTCAAAATACTGGAGCCGCCTGCGCGCAACACGTCGCAGACGGCTCCTCACGCCCTCACCAGGGCGTTGCCCTCAGTGTGAGACCGCACTGGCCCAAACAGTGGCCCCAAACAGTGGGTTCAGCGGCGGTTTTAGACGGTGGCGGTGCCGCCGTCAGTCTCGCCCTCAGCAGCCTGGGCTGGCTGGGTCTCAAACTGCTTACGCATGGCAAACAGCTGGCGCACGGTCTCTTCCTGGATCGCCTCGTTCATGGCGTTGAACATGTCGCCACCCTCCTTCTGGTACTCCACCAGCGGGTCGCGCTGCGCCATCGCACGCAGGCCAATACCTTCCTTGAGGTAGTCCATCTCGTAGAGGTGCTCGCGCCACTTCGTATCGATGATCGGCAGGATCACCATGCGCTCCAGGTTGCGCATCTGCTCTTCGCCGCCGATCGCAGAGATGTTCTCTTCGAGGTTGTCGTAGAGGGCGTTGGCGTCGTCGAGAAGCGCCTGGCGCAACTGTGCCGAGGTCAGCTCACCCGGACGACCGTACTCGTCACCATCGATGAGTTCCTGCGGCGTCACGGACGGGCCGTACAGGGACTCGAGTGCGTGCCAGAGTTCCTCGAGGTTCCAGTCCTCCACGTAGCCTTCCGCGGTCTCCGCATCGACGTACGCAGTGATGGTGGACTCGATCATGCGACGCACCTGGTCCTTGATGTCCTTCGACGCCAGGATCTCCTGACGCTCGCCGTAGACCACCTTGCGCTGCTCGTTGAGCACCTCGTCGTACTTGAGCACGTTCTTACGCATCTCAAAGTTCTGGTTCTCAACCTGCGACTGTGCGCCCTTGATGGCGTTGGACACCATCTTCGCCTCGATCGGCACATCGTCCGGAACGTTGAGGCGGTTCATCATGTTCTCCATGGTCTGACCCACGAAGCGAACCATCAACTCATCGCGCATGGACAGGTAGAAACGGGTCTCGCCCGGGTCACCCTGACGGCCGGAACGGCCACGGAGCTGGTTGTCGATACGACGCGACTCGTGACGCTCCGTACCAATCACGTACAGGCCGCCGGCCTCACGGACTTCATCACCAAGCTTCTTGGAACGTTCCTTCGCCTTCGGCAGTTGATCGTTCCACGCCTCCTGGTAGCGCTCCTCGTCCTCAAACGGGTCGAGGCCCTGCTCCTGCAACTTCGCATCCAAGAGAATTTCCGGGTTGCCACCCAGCACGATATCGGTACCGCGACCAGCCATGTTGGTAGAAACGGTCACTTTGCCCGGCAGGCCAGCCTCAGCGATGATGCGGCCTTCTTCCTCGTGGTGCTTCGCGTTGAGCACGTTGTGGGCAACACCCTTGCGGGTCAGCAGCTGCGACAGGTACTCGGAACGCTCCACCGAGGTGGTACCGACCAGCACCGGCTGGCCCTTCTCCGCGTGCTCCGCAATGTCCTCCGCAACGGCCGCGAACTTTGCTTCCTGCGTCTTGTAGATCAGGTCGTCGCGGTCCACACGCTGGTTCGGACGGTTCGGCGGGATCTGCACAACGTCCATCTTGTAAATCTGGTGCAGCTCGGCCGCCTCAGTCTCAGCGGTACCGGTCATACCCGAGAGCTTGTCGTACAGGCGGAAGTAGTTCTGCAGGGTAACGGTGGCCAGCGTCTGGTTCTCGTTCTTGATCTCCACCTGCTCCTTGGCCTCAATGGCCTGGTGCATGCCCTCATTGTAGCGACGGCCAGCGAGCACACGGCCGGTAAAACCGTCCACGATCATGACCTCACCCTGACGGATGATGTAGTCCTTATCGCGCTCGAAGAGCTCCTTGGCCTTGATCGCGTTGTTGAGGTAGCTCACCAACTGGGAGTGCTCAGGCGCGTACAGGTTGTCAATGCCCAACTGGTCCTCGACGTACTCCACGCCCTCCTCGGAAATACCGACGGTGCGCTTGCGGTGATCCACCTCGTAGTGGATGCCCTCACGCATACGCGGCGCAAGCTGTGCGAACACCGAGTAGAACTGGCTGGACCCATCGACCGGGCCGGAGATGATCAGTGGGGTACGGGCTTCGTCGATAAGAATCGAGTCAACCTCATCCACAATCGCAAAGTTGTGGCCACGCTGCACAATTTCGTTGACCGAACGCGTCATGTTGTCACGCAAGTAGTCAAAGCCCAACTCGTTGTTGGTGCCGTAGGTGATGTCAGCGTCGTACGCCTTCTTGCGCTCCGCCGGACGCATCTCCGACAGAATCACGCCCACCTCCAGGCCGAGGAAGTGGTGCACACGACCCATCATCTCGGCGTCACGCTTAGCCAGGTAGTCGTTCACGGTGACCACGTGCACGCCCTTGCCGGACAGCGCGTTGAGGTACGCCGGCAGCACCGACGTCAGCGTCTTGCCTTCACCGGTCTTCATCTCAGCGACGTTGCCGAAGTGCAGTGCGGCACCACCCATGATCTGCACCTTGTAGTGCTTCTGTCCCAGCACGCGCCACGACGCCTCACGGGCAGTCGCGAACGCGTCGAGCAAAATGTCGTCGAGGCTCGCGCCGTCGGCGATGCGCTGCTTGAACTCGGCGGTCTTCGCCTTAAGTTCCTCATCGGTCAGCGCCGCGTATTCATCGTCCAGGGCCATGACCTGGTCAGCGATCTTCGCCAGGCGCTTGACGGTACGCCCCTCACCGGCGCGGAGCAGCTTCGACAGTCCAAACACGTGAGAAAATCCTTTACTACTGGAGTAGGCAGGGCCAAGGTGTAACAACCCGCCATTGTACGCACGCCCACGTTGCAGAGAACAACCCGGCGTTGCTAATCGACGACAAAACCCGCCCGGCCCCTTTCACAGGACCGTGCGGGTAACAGCGCAAGCGCTACTTCTCGCCTGCTTCGGCTTCCGCCTCATCAGCCAGTTCGATCAAACCGTAATCAAACGCGTGACGGCGGTAGACCACAGCCGGACGGTTCGTCTCCTCGTTGATGAAGAGGTAGAAATCGTGTCCAACCAGCTCCATCTCGCTGAGCGCATCATCCACGCTACGTGGAGCGTTGGAGTGCACCTTGGTACGAACGACCTGACCCGGGGTCAGATCCTCAACCTGATCCTCGTACGGGTCAACATCGTACGGACCCTGCGCAGCAGCCTCGCGAGCCTGCGCTGCCTTCTGCTCAGCCTCAAGCTCAGCGGCCAGCTTGCCGGCGCCCTTCGGTGCACGGTGGCCAGACATCGGAGTGGTGCGACGAGCCTTGACCTTGCGCAGCGAACGCTCCAGCTTTGCCACTGCGGCATCCAAGGCGTTGTAGAAGGTGTCTTCCTTCGCCTCAGCGCGTGCGAGGTGGCCCGAGCCAGTTGCGGTGATCTGGATGCGTTCCGCTTCCTGTTCACGACGCGGATTCGGCTCATGCTTGAGCTCAACGTGGAAGGAATTCAGAGTCGGATCGAGCTTCGCAATCTTTGCCAACTTGCCGCTTACGCGTTCCTGGAAGTGCTCCGGAACCTCAACGTTGCGGCCGGTGATGGTCAACACCACATCGGGTCCGAGACCCTCCCCCTGTGCGCCACCCTGTACGGCATTCTGGTCTGCAGAAGTCATGTGCTTCCTCCCTGTGGGTAGTAGGAACTGTGTCCATCACCACTATACAACTGGTTATGACCAATACACGGGGGTTCGCAAAATGTTCGCTATGAGCTTACTGAGAGCTACGCTGCCGGGTGTTGAGCAGCGGATGCTTAGCTGCGGGTGCTCTGCTTCACGTTTGCACCGAGACCTTCAGCGATGGTCTGGCAGGTGCCCTCATCAGTGTTATCGCAGCGGCCAACCCAGTTCTCGCCGACGATGACTTCCTTTGCGTACGGGAACTGCTCCTCCATGAGGTAGCGCGCATAATCCTCAGGCGTGCCGTCGAGCTTGAATTTGATCTGGCCCTTTTCCTTCTGCATGCACACGCCCTCTTCCTGCTTCAACTCCTGCCAGTTGGTGCAGTCGAAGTCCGTGCCGGCAAGGGCGTCACGGATTTCGGAGACCTCCTGAACACGGGCCTCATGAAGTGGGGTGATCTCTGCAGTCGAGCAACCGACCAACGCGAGAACCGGGGCACACACGAGTGGAAGAAGACGCAATTTCATTCCTGTGACCCTACTGGACACCTGCAAAAACACATATTTGGCCTGCGGTTACGCTGCGCACACGGTCACGCACGCACTCACGTCAACCCCGTGGGCGAGCAGCACGGACACACTGGCCTGGAGGGTGGCTCCGGTGGTCACGACGTCGTCGACAATGACCACGGGACCTGCAGGGATGGCGGCAAGCCGTACTGCTCCGGACAGGTTTGCGCGGCGCGAGGACTCGTCAAGGTTCGACTGATCGGCAGCGCTGGCGTCGAGTAGCAACGCGGGTGCGACACTGCGCCGGGTGGCGCGGCAGATAGCTTCCACGGGGTCGCCGCCGCGGGCGCGTGCCGAGGACACCTTCGTCGGCGCGGGAACCAACACCGCGCCGACTGCGATATCGCCGCGCGCCTCCAAGTAGTCCAGCCCGGCGTTGAGTACCGCACCAACGTGGCGACGCACGGCAAGGTGGTTACGTTCCTTCATTGCCAACACCACCCCACGGTGCGCACCCGCATAGGCTCCCAGTGCGAACACCGGCACCATCGGTGTGGTGTTGGGAAACACGCGCTGCGGCGGATGCGCCAACTCCATCCGGCAGGTAGCGCACAACAGCGGCCCCGGCACGCCGCATCCGGCGCACTTGCGCGGTAGCAGCAACTCCCCGATATCCCCCAGCATCCCTGACTCCCCTACCGCGCGATGATCGGTAGCGCGCGCATACCTTCCAGACCTGGCACCTCACGCCAGATGGGGTTATCCGCACCTGAGGCCGGCACTTGCAATACAGCATTGACGTCAGTGACGTAGAGCATGCTTGGCGACGCCGCCACTGCCACCACCGGAGCCGAAATATTACCCGCCGACAACGCGGTCATAGACGAGCCGTCCTGCTCCACACGCAGCACTGGCGACGGGGCGGAGGTACCGACGATGAGCGAACCATCCGCACGCCACTCGGCAGATACGACACTGCCACCGAGCTCCTGGGCGTACTCGAGCACATTGACAATAGAGCGTTCGCCGGAAGCGCCACGCTGGACAATGCCCGTGTAGAGCTTTCCGTCGATCACCATGACCACGCGGGTGCCGCTGCGCGACAGGCGCAGCACAGAAATGTTGCCGTCCACGCCTTCTGGCAGGTCGACGTGCACCTCGCCGGTGGACAATTCGCCACTGGCTGCGGATTGGACTGTGCGCAGGATCCGCTTGCCGTCTGCAACCGACCACACCGCCGCCGCGTTCGCTTCGAAGCTCGGGCGTGTGAATGTACGCGCCCGCATAACCTCTTCCTCGCGGGCACCGAATTTGCCCACGCGAAGCACATCGTCCTTGTCATCGTCTGGTTTGCCGAAGACAGCAGCCCATTGGCCACCCTTGGCCAGGTCGGCTGAAGTGATCTGGCCAGAGCTGCCGAGGCTGCCGTCGACGGCCTGGGTGGTGCGGCCGTCGACACGCAAAATGCGCCCATCGACGAGCGCGTAGAGCGTGCTTTCACCAGCGGTTTCCACCAGTGGGCTCTCGTCCGCAAAGTCGTCGGTACCGAGTTCGTCAGCGCCTTCGATGAGGGGGCTGCCGTCGGCTTCCAAACGATACGGACCTGTGATGCCGGCGGTGGCAAGGGTCCACACCACTTGGGCAGCAAACTGCGTGCGGCGTGCGGCGTCGACTTCGCTGAAACCAGTAAAGGTAAACGCGCCGTCTTTGAACCCCGTATAGGCCACTTTCGACGGCAACGCATTGGGCAACGCTGGACGCAGACGCTCCGCAGGCCCCTCCATAAGCAACCCGATTAAGTCACCCGCCAGGGCCTCGCGACGCGAGTGAACCCAACGGCGGTCGGTGACCAACTCACGGTCGTCGGCATCAAAGAAGTACAGGTTATACGGCTGATACTGGTTACGCAGCTCAGTTCGCTCCATGACCACACCCGCGGGTAGCGACGAAATACGCCACTGCCCATCGATCATGTCCAGCTCGATTTCTGCCTCGTATTTGCCGCGCTCCGGAGCAAACGATCCCCCAGTGCGCACCGCACCAACCACATTGCCGTGAACCGCAAAGCGACGCTTCCCTGCCGAGGCCCCCGGCAGCGTGGTCACGCCGAAGCTGTCCACGATCAGCTTCTGCCCGCTTGGATCCCACGCCTGGGCAGCGCTCTCCGTCAGGTAAGCACGCGCCATTTCGTAGTCGCCGTCCGGAATCGCCGATGCTGCGTAGAACCCACGCAGCAGCAAGTCTGGCTCCTCATCCTCCGCGGGACCAGCATCCGGCGTCGGAGACTCCGCCGGCGTAAACGGACGCAGCACGTGAGGTGCCGAGTTGGTTGGCAGCGTTGCGCACCCCGACAGCAGGGACATCGCAGTCAACGTGGCCACGGCCGACAACGCCAACGATGCAGCTTTATTCGTCCTCATCGGTGTTCCTCCTGGACTTCAGGCTGCGGATCCGGCGCTACTACACCGGCCCCACTATCGGTGGCCGGATCATCTCCCCCGCTGGTGTCAGCATCGGTAACTCCAACCGCTTCGGTGACAACAGGAGCCCCTTCGATCTCGCCGGAAATCTTGCCCGGCGCGACCAAGTCCAACGGGGCGACGTTGATTTTCGCCCCGACTTCTCTCGGCAACACCAGGCGGAATTGGGAACCCACGCCGTGCGTGCCAGCGGCGTCGAGGATGCCGCCGTGCAATAGCGCATCCTCGCGCGCAATAGCCAGGCCCAGGCCGGTGCCGCCCGAGTGGCGCTTGCGGGACTTGTCCGCGCGCCAGAAGCGGTTGAACACTAACTCGTCTTGGCCTTCCTTCAGCCCAACACCGCGGTCGGTGACGGTGATTGCCACGGCCTCGTCGTTGGAATGCATCACAACCTTCACCGGGTTGCCCTCCGAGTGGTCGATGGCGTTGGCCACCAGGTTGCGCACGATGCGCTCGATACGCCGTGGGTCACCCTCGATCGTCTGTGGTTCCTCCGGGATGTCAAAGTCGACTTCCACATCCAATTCGTCGGCAAGGTGCTGGGTTTGCTGCCATGCAGACTCCACCGGCCCGCGAGCATCCATGCTGGTGGTGGAGAGTTCGGCCACGCCGGCGTCGTGACGCGAAATCTCCAGCAAATCATTAAGCAGCGCCTCGAAGCGGTCAAGTTCCTTGATCATCAACTGGGAAGCGCGCTTGGTCGACGGTTCGAGCGAATCCTCGTTCGCCGCGATCATGTCTGCGGCCATACGCACCGTAGTCAGCGGCGTGCGCAACTCGTGGGAAACATCAGAGGTGAACTGGCGCTGCAGGTCACCGTATTCCTCCAGGTTGTTGATCTGCTTAGACAGCGTGTCCGCCATGTTGTTGAAGGACATGGCCAGCACTGCCATTTCGTCTTCGCCATCGACCGGCATGCGCTCGCGCAGGTGACCGGACGCGAAACGCTGGGCAGTTCTCGACGCCGAGCGCACCGGCGCCACAATCTGCTGCGACGCAAGCCACGCAATGCCCATCAAAAGCACCACGACGATCACCGCAGCGATAGCCAAAATGCCACGCATCAGTGCAACGGTGGTGGTTTCGCTCTCCATATTCATGACCAGGTAGAGCTGCAGATTCGGGATATCCGCATTCGTTGGTGTACCGACGATTAACGCGTCATACAACGTCGCATCCGGCCGTTCCACAGTGGCGAATTGGTAGGCCACATTTCCGTCGTTGACGAACTGCGCTAAGCGCTCTGGGATCTGGTACGACTCCGGCGACGAGGTCACCACCCCGCCACCGCTTTCCGCCACCAAGACCGGCTCGTAAAAGCTCGACGTGTCCGAGTGTTCCTGTGCGCGCTGGGTCAAACCTGCACGGGCTGAGTTCAAGCGCGCCTGCAGCGAGGCGGAACTGCCGCTGTTGTCCAGCTGGTATTCGACGGTGGCGCGTGCGCGCTCGATCTCCACACTCGCGGTTTCCAGCTTCGCCTCGGTGATGCGGCTAGTGACCACCGACGCCAGCACAAACCCAAGCACGGACATCACGATTGCGGACACGATGAGTACCGTGCCCACGAACCTCACCTGCAACGAGGTCGACCATGCGTGCGCTACGCGTTCGCGTGCGCGTTTGAGCGCATTCAGCGACTACACCCCCGGCTTGCCGGTCTTATAGCCCACACCACGCACAGTGAGGATGATCTCCGGGTTCTCCGGGTCGTGCTCAATCTTGGAGCGCAGACGCTGGACATGCACGTTAACCAGGCGCGTATCCGAAGCGTTGCGGTAGCCCCACACGGACTCCAGCAGCTCCTCGCGGGTGTGCACCTGATTCGGCTTCTGCGCCATCTCCAGCAAAAGGTCAAACTCGAGCGGGGTCAGCTGAATTTCCTGGCCGCCGCGAGTCACGGTGTGCTGCGGAACGTCAATGGTCAGATCGCCAACCTCGTAGATTTCCGCCGGCTCGTCGTCAGTACGACGCAGACGCGCGCGGATTCGGGCGACCAGTTCCTTCGGCTTGAAGGGTTTGGTGATGTAGTCGTCCGCACCAGACTCCAGTCCAAGCACCACGTCCACCGTGTCGGTCTTCGCTGTCAGCATGACAATCGGCACGGCGGACTGCTTGCGGATCTCGCGGCAAATATCAATGCCGTTGACGCCTGGCAGCATCAGGTCGAGCAGGATCAGATCCGGATCAAAGCTGCGCCACGCGCCAACGGCCTCAGCGCCATCGGTGACGGAACTCGTCTCAAACCCCTCGGCCTCAAGCACGATGGTGAGCATCTCGTTGATCGCCGGGTCATCGTCCACGACCAGGATCTTGTGGGCCACATGTACTCCTTTGTCAGGGCTTTTATGGGGGTTGAAATGACGAGGCTTATGCCAGGTCGCGTATTGCCTGAATGATAACCGCAGGATCCGAGCCGCGTACCCACGGCCCACCCCACGACATTTCCGCCAGCCGTCCGTACATCGCATACGTTGCGGCCTGCAGGCCACCATCGCGTTCGTAGCGATCGCGCGCACGCGTTGCGTCCTGCGTCTCGCGCTTCGCTGCGCGTTCCCGCGCAAGCTCAGGGCTCGTATCGACGAGCACCTGCAAGTCCGGCCTCGGCAACCCCAAACGCCCAAACTCCAGGTCTTCCACCCAGCGCAAGGCGGCATCGTCACCGGTGCGCGCAGTGGTGTACGCGGCGTTAGAGGCCACGTAGCGGTCCAGGATGAGGGCGCGGGACGGATCGTCGACGTACTCGTCGAGAAGCGCCTTCGCCCCATGACGGTCAAGTGCGAACAGTGTCGCCATCGCAAACGCGGAATCCGTCACATCCCCCATGCGCCCGTGCAGCGCGTCTTGTGCGAGCTGGGCGTGAATGGAGTCCTCGTAACGCGGAAACGCAAGCGTGTCGGCGTTGAGTTCCTTCTTGATCGCGGTGACAAGCGTGTTCTTGCCCGCGCCATCGATACCTTCAAACGCAATAATCATGGCCGCAAACCGTTAGGCCAGCGCCTCGAGGAACTGCTCAAGGTCCGCCTCGGTCTCCACTGCTTCCAGCACCGCAGCAGCAGCCTCGACGAGCTTCTCGTCGATCTCGTCCGGGCGCAGACGGATGAACGGGTACGCCTCTGCCACATCACCGGCAGAAAAAGGTGCACCCGACCAAATTGCAGCGATCGTCGCCGCAGCCTGGCCGTTGAGGATCTCATCTTCGCTTGCGGAATCCCCATTTGCGGCGAGGAGCACGGCGTCACGCACTGCTTCCACAATCTCGTCGGTATCCAGGTCAGAGATCTCGTCGAGGAAATCTGCATTGGTGTCAATGGTGAAAATCTGCTCGTCCCAGGTCGTCACTGTGACGCTCCTTCCGTCTGTATCGAGTGCTGCAAACACGGTATCTATTACGTCTTTATATACGGCACTTGCACCTTATGGGGGTACACCTTCGCCGTACGACGTGCTATAAACATTCCTACACCACCATACTGTTACCAATTCGTGATGTAAGGGCTGCGCGCCGACCGTGGAAGGAGCGGGGACGTGAAACCGACCAACCGCCGTACCGCTGCTCTTTTTGCTGCAGGCTTCGGGCTTGCTGGCCTGACCGGTTGGACCGTATGGGCGTCATCGTCCACCGCACCTTCGGACCACGCAGGCTTTTCCGCCGAGGCCGCAGACACCACCAGCGCGCACTCGACAACCTCAAGCACGTCGAGTTCCCGCACAGCGACCGACTCGTCGACAACAGAAACCTCTGCAGATGGGCGCACTACTGGAAACGATGCACCGGTAGACCAGGACTACAGCGCACAACACGGCATGCAGGGTGGCACGCACCACGTCAACCCGAACTATGCGGCGCAGAACGATCCATACCTGCCACCGCACGCAGTGGTGGGCCAGGCGGATCCGGCGCAGCCGACCAAGGTGTACCGCCCGACCAACATCGTTGTGCCGCCACCGGCCCAGTCGGCCCAGTCGGCCCAGTCGGCCCAGCAGGCACCGCAATCACAGCGATCGGGGCCGCAGTCGGCCTCACAGTCAACCCGCCCGTCTGGAACAACGAGCGAAGAACGGCCGAACCGCCCCGAGACAACGCCTGAGTCCCCGTCGGAGTCCAGGCCGCAGCCAACGCCTGAGGCGTCGCACCCGTCCACACCGGACACGCCTGGCACGTCTGCACAAACGCCGACTGAGACCGACTCGGCAGGCACCTCCGGGGTCCCCACGGCACCATCCGAGCCCGAGCGCGGCCCCGACACATCTGCGGACAACGAGCCGAAGATCAAGGACGGCAAACCCGCACCCGGCTCCTCCCCCGCCGAGCCAACCTCGCGTGAGAACGATCGCGATGAGCACCCCGAAAACAACAAGGCGATTCCTGCAGACCAGCTGGAGGCTCAACTGCAGTCGCAGGCATCTGCGCCCACAACTGCCCGGGCGCGTGTGCCGGGCAAGGAGGACGTGGCCGGATACCCCCAGCCGGATGATGGCTTTAGCCCCCCGCGAGGCGCTTGACCAGATCGCGCGAAGCGTTACACGGTAGCCACAAACACCTGGGTGGGTTCCCCATCCGTTGCAGGCCGCAGGGTCACCGCACCATCGCTTGCGGGAATCCACACAGCCTCCCCAGCGGCGATTGACATTGTCCCGTCCGTGGCGGTGCCCGCGGTGCAGAGTGCGATTGCGGGGCCATCTTCGTCGATACGCAACTCGCCCTGATCAAGCTCGTGCATGCTCACGGTGAAACTCTCCACCGGCAGCACGAATCGCTTCCCACCAGCCACCTCCTCGGTGTCTGCGCGCGGCGATTCCAACGAAGAAAAGTCGAGTACACGCACGAGCTCTGGCACATCTACGTGCTTGGTGGTCAGGCCACCGCGCAGAACGTTGTCGGAGTTTTCCATGACCTCCACGCCGAGACCGCTGAGGTAGGCATGCAGTTGACCTGCGCCGAGGAACGCCGCCTCACCCGGCTTGAGGGTGACAATGTTGAGCAGCAGAGCCGCAAACGCACCAGCGTCGCCCGGGTAACGCTGCGCTAGTTCAAGGAATACCTCGGCTGCTTCCACAACCCACGCAGGGTGGGCTGCGGTGCCTCCATCGGCAATCGTGCGGGCACTATGTCCGACGGCGTCGAGCACCTCCGTCAGCGCGGGCTTGGGTAACGACACCAGGGTAGTAAACAACACCCGCATGTCTCCTGCACCGCCGGCCGCTGGCAGTAGTGCTGCGTAACGGTCCCAGGCTGGGGAGGAAAACGCCTCGAACAACTCGGTCATCTGCGCCACAGGGCGGAACCCCGCCATCGCACGGAACGTAGTCAACGCGACGATAAGTTCCGGCTTCGGGTTCGAGTCCTTGTAGTTGCGCTGCGGGCTGTTGAGGCTGATGCCCTCAGCGTTTTCCCGTTCGAAGCCAGCAACGGCCTGCTCGCGCGACGGGTGCGCTTGGATACTCAGCGGGGAATCCGCCGCGAGCAACTTCACCAAAAACGGCAGTTGCTCGCCATAATGGGCAATCACGCGGTCGCCCAATGCTGCCTGGGGGTCCTCGGCGATGATCTCGTCGAGGCCACGTCCATCAATGGTCGCTGGGGCGGCAGGGTGGGCACCAAACCACAGTTCGGCCTCGGGCTTCTCGCTCGGCGAGGGCGTCCCCCTCAGCTGTGCGAGCAGCGTCCGCGACCCCCATGGGTAGGGTCGCAGTACCCCATCCAATCGCTCCATGTGGCCTCCTTTGGTTCTGCGTGAGCGCAAACGTCCAAAATAGCAGTCCCACGCTCCCCGTTCGAGTTACAAGAATTCGGTGCCTAGGAACGAATCAGGCCAAGAATCTCGTTGACCAGCGCGTCGACCTCTTCCTGGGTCGGCGCTTCCGCGTTAAGACGCAGCAGCGGCTCCGTGTTGGATGCACGCACGTTGAACCACGCCTTGGAGTCCTTCAACTGCACAGTCACACCGTCGAGGGTGTCTACCGATTCCGCACGATCCGCGAACGCATCCACCACACGCTTCGTCGCCGCTTCCTGGTCGGCAACTTCCGAGTTGATCTCACCAGATGCGACGTAGCGCTCGTACTGCGCCATCAGTTCACTCAGCGGCTTGTCCTGCTCTGCCAGCGCCGCCAAAACGTGGAGCGCAGCGACCAAGCCAGAGTCCGCGTTGAAGAACTCAGCAAAGTAGTAGTGCGCGGAGTGCTCACCGCCGAATAGCGCGTTGTGCTCGGCCATCTTGGCCTTAATGTAAGAGTGGCCCACACGGGTGCGTACGGCGGTGCCACCACATTCGTCGATCATCTCCGGCACTGCACGCGAGGTAATCAGGTTGTGGATGATCGTCGCACCGGGGTTCTCCGCAAGGGTGCGCGTGGCAATCAGCGCAGTGATGGCGGAAGGGGAAACGGCCTCGCCCCGCTCGTCAACAACAAAGCAACGATCCGCATCCCCGTCAAACGCCAACCCGATGTCCGCGCCCTGCTCAACAGTGAACTTCTGCAGGTCAACCAAATTCTTCGGGTCGAGCGGGTTCGCCTCATGGTTCGGGAAAGTACCGTCTAACTCGAAGTACAGCGAGCGAATATCCATATCCCCCAACGCCGCCGGAACCGTCAGCCCAGCCATGCCGTTTGCGGCATCCACTGCCACGACCAACTTGCGCCGCGTAGGCACCGGCACCAGATCACGCACATACTTCGCGTATGCCTCGAGCGCATTTTGCTTCTCGACGACACCACGTTCCCCCTCAAACTCCGGCACGCCCTCAAGAATCATGCGGCCGATTTCCGACAAACCGGTATCTGTAGACACCGGGGTCGCGCCCGCGCGGCAGAGTTTGATGCCGTTGTACTGAGCCGGATTGTGCGAGGCGGTAAACATCGCACCAGCGCAACGCTGGGAGCCGGCAACGAAGTAGAGCTCGTCAGTCGACGTCAGCCCCAAGTCGGTGACATTAAGCCCCTGGGAGGCAGCTCCCTCGGCGAACGCCGCGGCCAGCGCCGGCGACGACGGACGCATGTCGTGGCCGACAGCGATACGGGTCTCACCCTCCTCGCGCAGAATGTGGGCAAACGCAGCGCCGGCGGTGCGGACAAAGTCCTCGTCGATGTGCTCGCCGACAACGCCTCGAACGTCGTAGGCCTTAATAACGCTGCTCAGAGTCTCACGTGTGTGCTGGATAGCCATGCAGGCCATCTTAGTGCGCCCCGCGACACGACCCCTCCCCGGCTGCTGTGGTTTCGCTATTCCTGCTCAGCCGAAGGATCCGGCACGATGCGCAAATGCGAACGGCGCGCCGCCTTATGCGCAGCAATCTGCTCTTCCACCCGCTTCGTGCGATGCACCGGGTGGTTCGAGGTATCCGGGTCGTTGAAGTCGTGCGAGGCCTCGTACTCGATTGGGTCCTGCGAAGAATCGACCAAACCAGTGGTCAGTCGACCCGCCTCACGCACGGCCTCGGCCAAGGCGGTGATGTCGGAGGCTTCCGGATCGTCATCCTCATCGCCTTCTAACTCGACGTGCTCTACACGGACCATTTCCCAACCAACGGGCGCGGTGATGTGGGCGGAATGGCGCTCACACAAGTCCCACGCATGCGGATCTGCTACCGGGGCGAGCGGACCGATCACTGCCGTCGAGTCCGCGTACGCGTAAATCAGCGTGGCCACAGCGGGCCTGCCGCAACCCGGGCGACAACAACGACGGAAGACATTCACGGCGGACAGTCTAAACCCCTTCTTGAGGTTTTTGTACTGCGGCGCGGCGCGTCCCCTCCACACCTGCCTGTTTCCACCTTAGGATTGCCGTCATGCAGACCCCTTCCAGGCCCGGCGTCGGTCCCTCGCACGTCCGCGCCGCACGCGACCGCCACGGGCGAGGTGCCCGTGGCCCGCTCCTGCCTGTTGGGGTGCCCCGCTATCGCTCGCGCAACGACGCATTCGACGCACTTGTCATGGAGGCCTACGCCCCGCTCCACAACGCGTACTTTGAGCAGCTGGCAAGCGTGGATCTGGCGGTGGACACGATTCCACGCATGCGCCTGCACGCAGATATGACGATCTTGCCGGACGAGATCATCGCCGACGGCCCGGTCCCTCTCGGGCGGGTGCTCCAGGCAGGCGTGGATCAGCACGGTAACCCCACCCGCGCGCGCTTTGTCGTGTTTCGCATGCCGATAGAACACCGCGCGGTGACCACCCAGGAGCGTGCAGAGTTGCTCACGTGGGTGCTCACCGCGCTGGTAGCAAACTATTTAAATTTGGATCCACGCACTGTGAATCCCGATTTTCCCTGGTAGATCCACACTGTAGATCTTGGGAGTTGTTAGCCGATCTGCTTCTTCAGACGGCGACGCTCACGATCGGACAGCCCACCCCAAATACCGAAGCGCTCATCGTGCTCGAGTGCGTACTCGAGGCACTCATCGCGCACTGCGCATGCCTTGCAGATTCGTTTGGCCTCACGAGTTGAGCCGCCTTTTTCAGGAAAGAAGGCCTCGGGGTCAGTCTGCGCACACAGCGCCTGGTCCTGCCACTCCTGCTCGACAGTGCCAAACAACTCGTCGAGGGTCATCCCTCCCGCAGCAGCGCCGCGGAGGATGGCGTCCGCTTGATTTTCCACGCCATTACCTTCCCTGTTGCTTAGTTGATCTTTTCGGTGGTCGTTCGAAGAGTGATGCACCCGCTGGTTGCGGATGCGGAAATAACACTTCTGTGATTACACACCGAGGCACTAAATAGTCGCAACCAAAATGTGAGCCGAGCGCGCCTTTTTTAGACATTCCCCACGTCAACTTTCACACCAGTCACAACTGTCACAGTATAGCTGCAATGGGGGTGGACTTCGGGGGTACTACATGTAGTGTCGGGACTAAAAAGCGCGACTATTTGGCCGTGTTGGCGTGTCGGTTACGCGTCTGGGGAGAAACGCACTCCCGAATCTGGGATCACAACACCCGGCCACACACGCATGCCACCCTGCAGCTCGCAGCGCGCACCAATCTGGGCGCCTTCACCGATCACACAATCAACCAAGCGCGCATTCGCTCCAATCGTGGCTCCGGCAGCAATGATGGAATTGCGCACCATTGCGCCAGGCTCGATGGTGACGCCGTCGAAGATCACGGAGTCGTCGATACGCGAGCCCGCCCCAATCTCACAGCCACGGCCAACCGTTGTGCCGCCCATCAGAATCACGCCGTGCGCAACACCGGCAGACGGATCCACCACAGATTCGCCCGTACGCCCCTTCAACAGCGGCGAGTACGCAATGCCGCGCACCACATCCGAGGAACCCTGGACGAAATCGTCCGGGCGGCCCATGTCGCGCCAGTACGACGAATCCACATGGCCGACGACCTTCGCACCCTGCTCAAGCAGGCCCGGGAAGGTTTCGCGCTCTACGGAAACCACACGTCCTGCCGGGATCTGCTCGATCACCGAACGCTTAAACACGTAGCAACCGGCGTTGATCTGGTCGGTCGGCGGATCCTCGGTCTTTTCCAAAAAGGCCAGCACGTTGCCGTCCTCATCCGTCGGCACCGAGCCGAACGCGCGCGGATCCGGCACCCGCACCAGGTGCAGCGTGACATCCGCGTCCTTATCCACGTGCGTGTGCGCAATCGCCGACAGGTCCGCGCCAGAAAGCACATCACCGTTGAAGACCATCACGTTGTCGTAGCGGAGCTTCTCGTAGACGTTGCGGATGCCACCGCCGGTGCCAAGCGCTTCTTCCTCCACGACGTATTCGATCTCTAGACCGAACTCGGAACCGTCGCCGAAGTACTCCTCAAACACCTCTGCCTTATAGGACGTCCCCAGCACCACGTGACGCATGCCAGCCTCACGGATGCGGGCAAGCAGATGTGCCAAGAACGGGAAACCTGCCGTCGGCAACATCGGCTTGGGTGTAGAGACAGTCAGCGGACGCAGGCGTGTGCCACGCCCGCCGACAAGAATCACCGCATCCATTTCTGTGATTTCTGCAATTTCAGCAGACTCGGCGATTTCGGTGGAGGCTGTCTGAGCCATTGCTAGATCCTTCATCTTGTTGTCAGTTCACTTCCCCACGGCCGGTGCCAGCCCTGCGTGCAGGTTTCGCCCTACCCAACTGCAGCGCACCCCTCACTCGGAGGCCGAGCCACAACGCCCAGCGGATGGGAGCTTGCCACGCATGCGGATGGCGGTCGCGCTGGAACCGATACGCCGAGGCGTGGTGCGCAGGCACCGTAACTCCCCTGTGTCGGTCCGCAACATGGCCCTGATCGTGCAAGATCACGGAACTCGGACAGTACAAATTGTCCCAGCCTGCACGGGTAAGACGGTCACCGAAGTCGATGTCTTCCAGGTACATGAAGTAGCGCTCGTCGAACCCGCCGATCTGGTCGAACGCATCCCACCGCACAAGGAGGCACGCGCCGGACAGCCAGCCTGCGGTGCGTTGCACCTCCATATTCGCCCCGGCTTGGTACGCGCGGGAAAACGGGTTGGACGGCCAGTAGTCGTACAGCAGCGCGTGCCCGATCCCCATGGCCAGGCTGGGCACCTCGCGCGCGCTGGGGTATGCGGAGCCGTCGGCCTCTTCAATCCTGGGCCCGGCGGCGCCAGCCTTCGGCGCGTCGTCGGCGCAGTGGATCAACTCGTCGATGCTCCCCGGGGTGAACTCCACGTCGGGGTTCACAATAAGGAAGTAGTCGCCGCGCACCGCACCTGCTTTTCGACGATCCCCCAACTGCCGAGCAGCCGCATTAATCGCAGCCCCGTAGCCGATGTTTCCACCAGTGGGGAAAAACTCCACGTGCTCGTGCTCGCGTGCGGCCTGCTGCGGCACGCCGTCCTTGGAGCCGTTGTCGGCGCAAAGCAGCACAACGGGGCGCGTCGTCGCCTTCTCCAAGGAGGCGATGAGCTGCGCCAAGTGCTCCCCAGGCGAATACGTCACGGTGATCACCGCGAGTGGCGCCTGATGAGCGTCAGGATGATGCTCTGTGTCTTTCACAATGTTGGACAGCATACCCACCATGACCTCCAATTCCGGCGCACGGCACAGGGCGAGCCGGGGAATGTCGTATAATTCCCGGCGTGACTGAGCCCAGGCGGCAAGCCCGCGATATCAAACCTGCCCCGTCCCGGGTGCGGGATGTTTCGCAATCTGGCCACCCCGCACTGCGAACCACGCTTGCCATCGTCTCCGCCGCCGCGATCGCCCTGTCGGGCGTCGGGTATTTCGCCGTTGGGCGGCTTGGCGGGCAGTTGAGCGCGTCGGACTTAAAGGTGTCGTCGCAAAGCAAAGGCAAAGACGGCAACGCCCTGGACGGCGCAATGGACATCCTGCTGGTGGGCTCCGATTCGCGCACGGACGCGCAGGGCAACCCCTTAAGTGAGCAGGAACTTTCCCGTCTGAACGCCGGTATCGCGGACGGTGAGATCAACACCGACACCATCATGGTTATCCGCATCCCGGAGGACGGCTCACGCGCGACCGCAGTGTCCATCCCACGCGATACCTATGTGCATACGGACGACTACGGCAACCTGAAAATCAATGGCGTCTACGGCGCACACGCTGCCGCAAAACGCGAAGAACTGATCGAATCCGGCATGAGCGAAGGCCCGGCGCTCGAACAGCAGGTTGCTCGCGCAGGACAAGAGGGACTGATCGACGCCGTAGCGGACCTCACCGGTGTCGAAGTCGACCACTTCGCCCAGGTCGGTCTCCTTGGCTTCGTGCTGCTCACCGACGCTGTCGGCGGCGTCAAAGTGTGCCTGAATAATCCCGTGGACGAGCCACTCTCCGGCGCGAAGTTCCCCGCCGGCGAGCAGACCCTCGACGGTGCGCAAGCCCTGTCGTTTGTGCGCCAACGCCACGACCTGCCGCGCGGCGACCTAGACCGCATCGTGCGCCAGCAGGCCTACATGGCTTCGCTCGTACAGTCGATGCTTTCCGCAGGCACCCTGACCAACCCGGCGAAACTGCGCGAACTGTCTAACGCAGCGGAACGCTCCGTGACACTGGATAAGGGTTGGGACATTGTGGGCTTGGCCCAGCAACTTTCCGGCCTGGCTGGTGGCAACGTCACCTTCACCACCATCCCTGTGACCTCCGTCAATGGTGTCGGTGACTATGGCGAGTCCATCGTCACCGTGGATCTACCGCAGGTGCAGAAGTTCATGGCAGAAGCGATTAAGCCTGAGGAGGACAACACGGACGGCGCTGAGGGTTCTGACGGTTCGGACTCCGCCACCAGCGCCCCACGCGAGACGTTCAACGGCTACGAAGCAGTCATGCTCAACGCCGGCAGCGTCCCCGGACAGGCTGGGCGTGTTGCTGAGATACTCAACGGCGACGGCCTGACGGTGACAAGCGTGTCCAACGCCATGGAAGGCCTCTACACAGCTACCCAAGTGCTTGCCGCAGACGAGAACAACCCGGCCGCCCAGGAGCTGGCCCAGCTGCTCGGCGGAGTGCCCGTCGTGGCCAACGCCAGCGTGGAGCCGAACACGGTCATTGCCGTCATCGCGGACGACTACAACGGGCCCGGCGCGATGGATGCTGACGAGGCGGAACAGGTCGCTCCTGTGGGCACGCCAGGTGAGGATTTCGGTGCCAACGAGCCTGCCCCTGAGCTCTCAGCTGGCGAGGACAGCCCGCGCTGCGTGAATTAATATCCCCCAATCGCCTGAAATTCGAATCGGCGACAGGTAAAACCTCTTTGCATGAACATTGCAAAGAATCATTCTGTCCACCACGCCGCCCAGGGCTCCACTTCGGTAGCACCTCAGGAGGCCACATCAGGCACGGTTCCCGACCCGGGACCGGACGATGGGACCGAACGAGATCAGACACCAAGAGGAGCCGTAGACCGGCTCCTCTCTTTTATTGAGCGGGTAGGTAACAAACTTCCGGAACCGTTCACGCTCTTCCTGTTGCTCTTCCTGATCACCGCGGGGTTAAGCGACAAAATGTGTGTCTGCTATCGG
>NZ_KV825948.1:0-422 GCF_001835805.1 Corynebacterium sp. HMSC034B08
CTGTTGCGACCGGTTATTTGGTAGCAGTGTCGTGACTATCCGGTAGCGCTTCAGTGAGTATCCGGTAGCGGCTCAAATTGCATTCGGTGATGGTTCCCGTATCCGCTTCATTCGGGTGCGGCTCGTTCCGGATGAAGTCCGCTTTTGAAATTGGAGCTATGCCGCGGAAGCCTCTACTGTCGGCGCGACTCTTCGGCACTAAATTGAACCCAGCCCGGTTGCAGTTCACCTCGCTTCAGGAGCGGCCCAAGCCCATCCTTGATGCACGACGCTTCGGGGGAGTTGGTACCGCGGTTCCGCGTAGTTGGTACCGGTGCTCCGCGTACTTGGTACTGCAGGGCGCTTTCATAGTTCATGCTTCAAGTACCGTGTTTCGGTGAAGCTGTGACAGCGCGACCTGTCATAAGAAGGAGACGCCTGGA
>NZ_KV825949.1:0-218 GCF_001835805.1 Corynebacterium sp. HMSC034B08
TGGCCCCGTCATCACCTTCATCGAGGTGGTGGCGGGGCCTTTTCTGCGTTTGCGCAGCTGGTGTTTACCGCGTGTCTTCGAACGGGTCGATGACGGACTGCACTCCACAGCTCGGGCAGATGAACGCGATACGGATGCCTTCACCTTCGCCCGCAATAAACGGGTCAGGGACACAATCTGAGCCGCATTCTGAACAGGTTCAGTACGACTGGTCGTCG
>NZ_KV825950.1:0-221 GCF_001835805.1 Corynebacterium sp. HMSC034B08
CAGGCTTTGATGTCGCCGATGTTTGTTGTAGACCTCGCGGTAGGCCGCAAGCGCTTTTTGCAGTTCGTCGAATGTTTCCGGTGTGCGTGCGTCGAGAAACTGCACCAACGTGCGGTGGGAGCGTTCGTCTTTGCCTTGCGTAGTTGGGGCGAAGCCAGCAATTGCCAGCACACCTTGCTTCGCCAACCAAACTTCTGTGGCTGATAGACGACCGCGGTGGT
>NZ_KV825951.1:0-339 GCF_001835805.1 Corynebacterium sp. HMSC034B08
GGTGGCAAACGCTTCACTGTTGTCCGACAAGATTTCCTGCGGTTTGCGGTATCGGTCGAATGCTTCTTTCAAGGTGATGCGAGCATCCTCGCCGTTTTCAGGCCGGGGAAACGCTTTTGTGCCAACATCGAATCTGCTGGCGTCATCAATAACTTGATAGATCGTGACCTGGGTATGTTCGACGTCGAATAGCCGGTAGACCACAGCATCGATCTGCCACAGTTCACACACAAAGTCGCGGGCAAACCGCTTATACGAACTGCGTGGGCGCTTGCGGGCATTCGCGTCAACTACTCCAGCGTCGTGCAGCCAATTCGCGATGGTCGACCGAGATGGAGT
>NZ_KV825952.1:0-22274 GCF_001835805.1 Corynebacterium sp. HMSC034B08
ATCACTGGCAATGAAGTAACCGTCTTTGATGCCGGGCAGCGTGTTGCAACCCACCGGCTTGCCCAAGCCCGGGGAATCTATGTCACCGATGTGGATCATATTCCTGCCAACATGGCTGATACCACAGGGTTGTGGACCAGTGACTACTTCTACCGTGAAGCAGCCAAGATCGGGCCAGCAACCCGGACAGTCATCGAAGAACTCATCAGCGCAAAGGCAATCCCTGCCCAGGCATTTCAGTCGTGCCGAAACGTACTGAATATGGGCAAACACGCCAACAAAGTGATTTTGGAACAAGCCTGTGCACGCCTGATCGCACCTGATGGCACCAGGAGAGCAGTGTCGTATACCGCGGTGAAAAACATGATGGCCGCGGTACGCAAAGACCAATCAACCCGCCCGACAGGCCATGATCTGCCAGCCACAACAGCGCCTGAAACACCACCGGTGGAACACGCACGCGATACCCGCGGCGCATATCTGGGTGGGTCTGCCCAGTTCAGTACGGAAAACCTCACGAAGAAAGGACCCCTACATTCATGACACAGCCACAACCAGCATCAGCATCAGCGCGCTTTCTTGATGAATCGATCCTGCCTGTCTTTACCGATCTACGTATGACGGCTTTTGGCCGAACCGTGATTGATATTGCAGCAGATCCCATCTTCGACTCGTGGAGCTTTTCTGACAAAGTGCTCTACGCGCTCGATAAAGAAGTCGCGGCCAAGCGTGAACGACGAGTCAACAAATTACTCAAAGCATCCCGATCGCCAAATCTCGATGCGTGTATCGAAGACATCACCTACGCACCCGGCCGCAACCTCAACAAAGAGCAAATCACCAGACTCGCTCACTGCCAATGGTGTCAAAAAGCGCAAAGCATTGTCATCCTCGGCAAATCATCCGTCGGCAAAACATACCTGGCCCAAGCACTCCTTACCGCTGCTTGCAGAAACGACTACTCTGCCCGTTTCTTCCGCACAGACACCCTGGCCAACCAGCTAATGGTGCTACGCCATGATGACACAGCACGCATGGAGTTTCTTCAAGACTTACACCTGGCAGACGTACTCGTACTTGATGACTTCTTAACAACGCCGATTGATGCTGCCACAGCACACCAGCTGCTCAACATTCTTGCTGAGCGTGAACACCGGGGATCAACCATTGTCACCTCCCAGTTCACGCCCGATGAGTGGTACAAGTCCATCCCGGATGCTGTCATCGCCGAGTCGATACTGAATCGGCTTGTCGTTGGCGCTGAGATCATCACACTCGAAGGACCAAACATGCGCCTCGAAGCCAATACGCAGTAGCGGCTCATAGTCAACGCCCGGGTGTTACCCGATACTCACCCGGGCGTTACTGGATACTCACCACAGCGTTACTAAATCCGTGGTCCTAACATTCGCCCGCGCGGTTGCTAACCGCATCGCGTTTATGGACGCCGGCCACATCGTGGAGATCGCCCCACCCGAGGAGTTCTTCGCCGCCCCGAAGTCCGAACGCGCGCAACGCTTCCTGGACCAGTTGGTGTTTTAGAGGTTGGGTCGGGGCGGTTGGCTTGGCGAATCCATCCGGTCGTATATACTCGTGCTCATAGATCCCCCGTCCTCTTCGGAGGCGGGTTTCCTTTTACCCAGAACGGGCGTTGCACTGAACCTTGATGTTCAGTGCAACGCCCGTTCTGTTCGTTTACCCGCGAGGGGTGCCCCGGTTATACCTTACGACGTCCCACGAGCGCACCCGCAGCGATCAGCGCACCACCGAGCAGGATCGGCAGCTGGAGACCAGTTCCTCCTGTCTTCGGCAGATCGCCCTGGCGAACGTTGGCTACTGTCAAAACGGCATCTGTCGAGGTAAGACCCCAGGTAGATGGCGCAGATTCATTGTTCACCTGTTTCGCGATGACCTCCGAATCCTGGTCAATCACAACTGCTGCCTTGCCGTCTTTCATGGTAACCGAGAACAGAATCGGCTTAACCAGCAAACTATAGACATTTCCATCTACCACAGGAGACTTTGTCTCGATAAGTCGATAGTTACCGACTTCCAAATCATCCGCCCTGTAAAAGCCGAATTCCTCACTGAAGTCGAGCAGTTTTCGGTCCACGACATGTTCACCATCGCCAAGCTTTTCCAGAGTGAATTCGGCTCCCTCCAAACGGTTTTCAGGCTTTGGCAACTCTCCTTCAAAGTCTTCGGATGAAATCTTCACAAGACGTAAAGAAACCTTTTCATTTTTGCTTTCTGGAGGTGGAACACAGGCTGTGTCCTCGTTTGGTCCGACTTTAACTGTATTGAAGAGACCTTGATATGGCTTACATTCTTCTTCCGCCGAAAGCACTACGCCTGGGCGAACTGAGAAGACCATTTTGACGTTAAAGGAATGCATACCGTTGCTTGTAGCGTCGAATTGCTTTTCGCCTCTCGGTCGGATCTCGCCACCTTCTGAAAGGATAAACGGGCCATCTCCATTTTGGGAAGACTTTGAACGCTCACGTCCAAACTCATCAATGAAAGACCAACTTGTTCGTTCAAGCACGACACCCTCTGGCATCTGAGGTGTATCAACTACCCGCCGGTAACGCGCACTATTAGCCTTATCTTCGTTTTTAAGCAGCACCCGATAGTCAACCGTGTATGTTCCATCACCATTGTCGACCACTTGATCCTGAATGGCCTTTTTCTCGACCTTTGGGTCGACCCTGACGCTTGGACTCTCCGGCGCAGGGGCCGAAGCGGCATCCGTGTTATACGAGGTTGGAGCCCAGCCTGTCCCGACTACGGTAATCCCGAGGTCTTTAGCAGTCTTAGTCCCACTTAGCTTTTTCGTTGGATCATTAATCTTAAGCTTGATGATCTGCGCTTCATTCTGTCCGGCCGCGGACCCGCCACCAAGCCCGAACGCAATTGATCCGTCAGCCTCCACCCAAGCTTGTCCAAAGACAAGATAGCGGTTGTTCGAAGCGCCGAGAAATTGTCCCAAGGTCTGGTTCGTATCTGGAACTAGAAGGTCAGTAACATCAAGCCGAAGTCCTTGCTGCTTTCCGCTCAGATCAACGCGCTCGAGATAGATCTTCCCTTGCCCTGCTGCCCAAGTACTTTGTAGTCCCCATACATAATCTGGGGCGGAATCAATGCTGACAAAGTCCTCGGACACTGAACGGAATTTATGCTCTTGGCGCCATGGTGTTTGTCGTGGTGTCCGATCTCCGAGAGAACTCTTCGATGTTGCTTTTACATTGGCTAGATCAATTTCATATAGCCTACCTGTGCCCCAGTTCGATGAGCCGGAGACCCAGTACCGCCCCTGCGAATCGAAGGTACCAGCGTTAATTCCACTACCAAGGTCGTTAGCTACCGCATCATAATTGTTGTGGTCCTCAGGTAGCTGGCCTTCAAAGCCATCCACTTTTCCAAGGTCGTAGATCTGTCCCGTGTAGGGGTTAATTTGGAGCAAATGACCTGCAGGAAAACAGGGGTCATCCTCGTAACCGTGTCCAGTGGAGTGCCGTGGCTGACTGATCGCATACAAGTAGTTGTCTTGACGATTGTATGCAAGTGCGTTGTACACCCATCCAGTCTTCGGACCAATCTTCATCTGTACGAATCGACCATCGTAATCTTCATCGTCGATTTCGAGATAAAGCTGCGAGGAGATACGGGATCCAGAACTATTCGGACTGGCCACAATGAATCGACGAAAACCGAATTCTTCCTCTGCAACAGTCAATGAGCGCGCGGGTTGACGAGTATCGACTTTACTAGGGTCACGGTAGGTACATTTTTCACCGGGCTTCGTAATTGGAGGAACATCATCCTCCGTAATCGGCGGCGCAATCGGCAATGGTGCCGTGGTTGTGCTTGACCCATCTGGATCTTCCGTTGCTTCCTTTTCGACTACCTTTCCGTGCAGTACGATTTCCTCATCCCGCGTCGGAGCCGACCGATATGTTGTCCTCAAAGTGACAGTTGAATCTGCAGGAATTATTACGGAGTCGATTTGCTTACCATCCTTTACCGGATACCAGGTAATAACAACACGGTCTCCGTATTTTTCGACCTTTCGCTGAATTGAAACGCCTTCCGCCTTTTCAATGGGGAGAGAGAAAAATACGTCTTCAGTATTTGCTGTAGGACTCAGCGTTACGGTCGCACTCGTAAACTCGGATCGCGACTTCACGTCAAAAGTCGTCTCGTATGGATTGTTTCCCAGAGTTTTGTGCTCGGACACTGGGATACCGTCACCAGACACTACAACCGTGTGATCCTGCGGCTGGCTATCGAGATTCTGTCCCCAAACTTGCACACGGTAAAAACCACTTGCAGGCGCAACGGGATTAAGAATGACCGTATCCCCGCCCTTGAGGTACAAGTCATCGACCTTGGGAAGAAGACGGAATTCCGTATCTTCAGATTTACCGTTAGCGTTCCACCCCCACTCTCTCTTCTGAATGTCAGCGAAGGTACGGTCAACAACGGTATTCCCCCCGCGGACAACCCGGACTCGAACCGGTCCATCAATAGCCTTAGTGGCTGCATTGTCTTTGTTCTTCTTGATGGCAAATCGCGTCATCCGCCAGTTTCCGGTTTCATTCACGCGAAACTGGAGTTGTGGGTTCCCATCTAGCCAATCTGCTTTCGGACTAGTCAGCGAAAACTCTTGATCGTAAACGCCTGGGAGATCGGGAAATTGCCCTGGCTGCGAGGCTCGAAGTTCACCAACGCCAAGCTCAATTCCCGCATTAAGCTCGGCGCCGATTGTCTGCCCAAAGCCTGACTCTGCAAGTTCATCCTTAGTCGGCACATCGTTGCTGTCCGCGATTGAGTAGACAGATTCCCCGGAAGTCACTACTTCGAACTCGACTCGCATTGGTGGGATCGTGTGGAGGCCCTGGATGTCAAATGCGAGGTAATCGGCATCTTCGCCGTTAACGAATCCATAGAACTCTGGTTCAATTACGCGATCATCGATTGTGACAGAACGAATCTCCTCAATATCACCTTCACCTACACGTTTGATAGCGAACACATCTTCCTTTGACGCTTTGCCGCCAAACTCCCAGACTTCACCTTCTGGGTCTTCTACGACGACGCGTTCGACGTCACCTTCACGGGTCCAGCTAATTGGAGATTGTGAAATCTGGGGTGTAGCGGGTCCAGATCCATTATCTTTCTCAAGCTTTTCCGAGTGGAACATATCACCCTCGGTTTTGACCGGCGCTACCGAGCTAGTTTCTACAGCCTCCGACGCCACCGTGTTCTCCGCCACAGCACTCTCCGCAGCACCTGCCGTAGTCGCAGAAGCAACCCCCTCCTGCGCGTCGACCGGGTAGGAGCCCAGGCCGGCGGCGAGCGCCAACGAGGCGACCACAGCAGCGACTCCACGAACGGAGCGACGGGTGCGCGAGCTCGCAGTGGCTGCAGGCTTCATAATGTTTCGCATAATCCTTGTTCCTAAATCCGCTTATCTACCGTGTCTGTTCTTCGTTTTTGCTTCGCCGGGCCAGCACGAACCCGATCAAAATGAGCAGTCCGCCGAGTCCTGCGGCCCACAGCACGTTCGCGCCTGTGGAGGCCAGGTCGCCGCCGCGGGTGTTATCTGCCGGTTTGGTCACTGTGGTCACCGAGCTGGTTCGCGTGGTCACCACGGTGGTGGAGCCGTCGGGCCGGGTGGTGGTCAACGTGGTCTTGACCGGGGTGGTCACCGTGGTCACGGTGCTGCCCGAAGGTGTCGTTGTCCGCGCGGTGGTCCCTGGCGATGTCGGCGTTGTCAGTGTCGCGGGTGTCGACGACCCCGGCGTCGGGGTTGGTGTCGGCGACGGCGACGGGGACAGGCCCGGATCGGTGTCCCACTTGGTCACGATGATGTTGTCGTAGGTGAAGTGCTCACCCGACACGTCGCCAAGCGGCAGGATGATCAGCTGCGGGCTGGAGAGGTGGTACTCGTGGTCGTCGTCAGGCGCTTGCTCCTCGAGCAGGTACAGGCCAGGCTTCAGGTAGCTGAACTGCACTCGGCCCTTCGCGTCGGTGGTCGCCCTATCGGCGTCCTCCAGTCCACGCTTCCGAACGTCCTCCATCGTGAGGTTCTTGGCGCCCTCGCGGCCTTCCTCCGTGGTCACGTCGATGCCCTTCACGCGGGAAAGCACGAAGATGGAGCCTTCGATGGCTGGTGGTTTCGCGCCGGCGGGGATGTCGTCGTTAGGGTTCGGCTCGTTCTTCTTTACCACCAGGAAGATCGGCTTGGTGGTGTCCACGCTGTTGGCGGGGATGTTTTTGTCGTTGCCGGAGACCACGCGGGCATCGGCAAACGGCATGAACGCGCCGGTGGCCAGGATGGACGCCGCGCCAAGAGTCGCGACAATCTTCGAAGCTCGCATTAGGACTGAACCTCCTTGTTCATAGCGTCCTTGCGGTCGCTCTTCTTCTTTTCGCGGATGATCCACCAGATCAGGGCCAGCAGTACCAGCAGGGAGACGCCGCCGAGGGCCCACATCCACCACTGGAAGGTGGAGGTGGATTCGTCGAGAATCTGCGCTTCGTCCGGATCCATTGGCACGCGCTCGGCGTGGACCAGCAGGCGGTGCGTGTTGATGCCGTACGGGGTGCACGTGATCAGCGTGAGCAGGTCACGGCCGGGCTCGGCGCGCAGGCTGTCGGTCTCGTCGGGGAGGACGACCTCGATGTCGTACACCTTGTACTTCATGCGCTCACCGAACGTGGAGACGTAGACTGCGTCGCCGACTTCGACGTCTGACAGGTTGTCAAACAGGGTTGCGGTAGGGATTCCAGTGTGCCCTGTAACCACGGAGTGGCTGCCTTCACCACCAACCGGAAGCGCCGTACCGAATAAGTGCCCCAAGCCTTTTTGCAGTGTGTCCTCTGCAGTGCCGTGATACAGCGGCAAGCGGGAGTCAATACTCGGAATCACAATCTGCGACATTGCAGGGAACCCCGACAGTTGGCCCAGATACTCCTGGTACGACGCATTATCCTTCGACACACGTGCTAACCAGGGATCGAGGATTGGCCCGTCCGTCTGGCTTTCGTTGTACGCCCTCGCAGCTTCGATCTCAGTATTTAATTGTGGCTCTGGCTGGTCATGCAGCAGAGATTCATAGTCCTTCGCTACCTGTTCTTGTGCTCGGTTATTCCACTGCGTAGCAACAACCGGATACATCAAGACAGCAAGCCCAAGAAGAATGATGATTGCTGGAACACCGATTCGCTGAAACAGCGACTTCGCCTCAGGCTGCCGCCTGTGCTTTGCCTTTGCCGGAGCAGTCACAGCAATCAACGTCTTTCTCAACAGGAACTATGGGGTTAAAACATGGGCGGAGTTTCACGCCCTCCGCCGACGGCGTGGTGCAACACAACGCCGGTGCTGCACCAGCACCTAACAACTAGGCAGTCTTCGAATTACGGCGAGCAACGTATGCGCCACCACCGATAATTCCGAGACCCGCAAGGACCAAGATGGCGATACCCATACCACCCGTGTTCGGCAGGAACGGAGTGGTGTCGTCCAAGTTGACGACCTCGCCTTCCTTATCACCAACCGTGATGTTCTGGAGGGAGCCAGCGTCCTTCCACAGGAGGGTGAACTCGATCGGCTGGGACAGCAGCTCGTAGCCCTTCGGAGACTTCGTCTCTACGAGGCAGTACTTTGTCCACTCATTCTTGGTGTTCTGATCGCTGTTCGCACGGTCGTTGACGTGCAGGCCGTTGATCGTCACCTTCCCGTCCTGATCCGAAACGAACAGGTTCTTGCCCTCAGTGGTCTGAAGCGCCTTATCGTTGGTGACCGCTGCCTTACAATCCTGGCCGTCAGTAGCGCCGTAGACCTTGAATTCAGCGCCCTTAAGGGCGTCACCCTTGCTGTTGACCTTCTTGAACTTGATACCGGCGTAACGGGTCTCGACCTCGTTCGTCGGCTTCTTCTTCTCTTCCTGTACGTTGTTCGGGTTGTTCTCGATCTGTACAGCGGTGTTCTTCAGGATGCCACCTTTCGGCATTTCCTTGACGTTGGCCGTGATCTCGGCGGAGATCTCCTCACCGTTGGCGATCTTCTTCACACCAGCTTCGGTGAAGGTGATGACAACTTTTTGGCCGTCGACAGCAACGGTGTAGTCAGTGCCCTTCACGTATTTGTCGCCAAGAATCTCGACCTGATCCGCAGTGGTCGTAGCCTTCGGATCCAACGTATCTTCGATCCGGTAGATCGTACGCTGCTGGCGCTCGGTGTCGATCGTCTGCGCCCACGTTTTCACCGTGTATACAACGTTCTGGCTCACGTTCTTGCCAGTATCGACAACCGACTTTTCCGGATTCTTCTGCTTATAGTTCTTCGGATATGCGACAACGTCGTACATCCACTCCGTGCCACCCGCCTGAGCGTTCGACTTCGTCATAGGAACGAACACGAGGAAGTCAGCTGCTGGGGAGTAGTCCTTCACAGGAGTGGTTTCCTTGACAAGGTAAACGCCAACCGGCAGGTCAGTCCACGAAATCTTACCGTCTGCGTCAGTCTTGGTTTCGGTCTTCACTGGAGTCTCATCGATCTCCGCGGTTTTGGGAGTCAGACCCGCGGCCTTCACCAAATCAGCATTGGTCTTCAGGGAAGCGTTGGTCACCTTGTACAGCGTGAAGCCAGCACCCGGCAGGTTCGTCCCCTCGACGGAGTCATCCTTTTCACCGGTCGGCGTGCCGGTCTTGGCCGGATCAGCCTTCTTGTAAAGGGTGATGGACCCCTTCTTATTTACATCAATCGTCGACGCGGCTACGGCAGGAGCGTTTTCCTGCGCCAGCGCGTCCTGCGCGGCGATGCCGGCGGAACCGGCGAAGGTCAGGCCTGCGGCGATTGCGATCGCAGCGGTCTTCTTCATGGCAATTGCCATAGTGGTGGTCCTTTCGGAGAAATGTTTGTCGCTGGGCCCTATTGGTCAGCGAGAGAAGTCTGTTCGCACGACGTGTCCTTCGTGCGATTCTTCTGGGCCCAGCCTGGGCGCCATCGTAAAGTTTATTTGGTTGCACAACTTAAGTAAAGCGCAAATATGGGCCGTTTCCCCTCGTTAAGGATGGTTTCAGGCAAGTTTCCAAACCTTTGCGTTTGCTGCGAAAAGCGAGCTGGCCTTACAGGCAAATGACACCGAAAAACGGGTGTTCGACGTCACATATAAGGTGGGGTGGAGATGTTCGACACACTTTTTGCGTGAGTTTTTCAAGGGATTTCTTAGCAACCGCGCTAACCGCGTCAAACACTCCCCACCAGCACGTTTACCCCGCTATACAAACGCATGAAAAAGACCCTCTGCGCCGGAATCCCGGGGCAGAGGGTCGTCGCTAAGCAGGGGCTCTAGTCGCCGATCTGGTCGCGGCCACGCTTGACGATCAACGGGTCGGGCTCGCCAACCACGTCGTGGTCCTTGTTCGTGTACTCAAACTTGGACAGAATGTAGCGCATCGCATTCAGGCGGGCGCGCTTCTTGTCGTTGGACTTGATGGTGATCCAGGGGGACTCGTCAGTATCCGTGTAGCGGAACTGCTCCTCCTTCGCGCGGGTGTAGTCCTCCCACTTATCCAGCGACGCCAAGTCCATCGGCGACAGCTTCCACTGACGCACCGGATCCACCTGGCGGATAGCAAAGCGGGTGCGCTGCTCCTTCTGGGTCACCGAGAACCAGAACTTGGTCAGCGAGATACCGGAGCCGAGGATCATGTTCTCCAGCATCGGCACCTCACGCAGGAACTCAGCGTGCTGCGACTCGGTACAGAAACCCATCACACGCTCAACGCCGGAGCGGTTGTACCAGGAACGGTCGAAGAACACGATCTCGCCCGCAGCCGGGAAGTGCTCAATGTAGCGCTGGAAGTACCACGACGTGCTCTCGCGTGGCGAAGGCTTCTCCAACGCAACCGTACGAGCACCACGGGGGTTGAGGTGCTCGTTAAAGCGCTTGATGGTGCCACCCTTACCGGCGGCGTCGCGGCCCTCGAAAATAATGATGTGGCGCTGACCAGTATCCTTCGTCCAGTTCTGCCACTTCAGCAGCTCAATCTGGAGCGCGCGCTTCTCATGCTCATACTCATCGCGGGAGAGGCGCTCATCGTACGGGTAATTCTCGCGCCACGTCTGAATCGCAGTGCCGTCCGGCATCAGCAGCACCGGATCGTCTTCATCGGTGTCGTCCACAACCCAGCCTTCGGTCTGGGCGAGGTCGATCATCGGCAGTTCGTCATCCTTGTGGTCAGCCATACCACTCATTCTATTCCGCTTTGCCTCGCTGCGCTGGGAAAGCCCCCCACTAACAGAAAAATGCCCCGTCGCACGTAGCGACGAGGCACCTTACAGGTCGGTCTTATGCAACCAGACCAACGAGGTCGGCGAGAGCGCCTGCGAGGACGCCGAAGTTGCCAAGCAGCTCAACGAGAGCGCCCGGGATACGGGTAACCTCGGTAGCGTTACCGTTCTCAACGCCGAGACCGGTGCCGGAGGAAAGTGCAACCCAGTTGTACAGTGCTTCCATGATGTTTTTCTCCTAGTTAAAAGGTGTGCTTACTTAGCGTCTGCAGCCGGCTTCTTCGGGTTGACCTTCTCGCCGGACACCTTCTCAGCGAACGTCAGCAGAGACTCCGGGGTCTTGGTGAAGATCTTCTCGATCGCGGTTGCGAACGTCTTGAAGTCCTTGAGCGCCTTCTGGATGACCTTGAGATCTACAGGCATTACATGCTCCTAAAAGTTAGGTGCCAGTCTGTGTCTGGCTTTACTGACAGGTACTGACACCCATCGGGCGTCAGGGAGTTATTTTGCCATAGGTAACGATTACGTCAAGAGAAACTGCAGAATTGTTTTCAATGCTGACAGATATTTTTCAACACCTAACGTTTACCAAAACGTAACCATATTTCAGCTCTATCGACTACCTGCCCAAATTCAATAAAAGAAGTAAACGTCATATGAATTCGACGGCGACTGTACAGATCATTCAGCGCCAAAAATCGCGCCAGAAACGCCACAAACCGGAAGTGGATGTGGGGAACTACACCTATTCAGGGGGTCGTCGACAAGCAAATGCGCAAAAGAAAAACGCGCCCCGAAGGACGCGTTGCTCATTAGGCGGGCATTACATCATGCCCATTGCTTCCGGGTCCATGCCCGGGTTTGCACCAGCCGGCTCCGGCTTGTCAGCCACAACCGCCTCAGTGGTCAGGAACAGCGCGGCGATGGACGCAGCGTTCTGCAGCGCGGAACGGGTCACCTTCGCCGGATCCGCAATGCCGTTGGCCAGCATGTCGACGTACTCGCCGGTCGCAGCGTTCAGACCCTCGCCATCCGGGAGGTTGGCAACCTTGTCAGCCACCACGCCCGGCTCCAGGCCAGCGTTCAGCGCGATCTGCTTCAGCGGAGCGGACAGGGCCTCGCGGACGATCTTCACGCCCGTAGCCTCGTCGCCCTCAAGGCCGAGGTCGCCCTCGAGCTCGTTGGCAGCCTGCAGCAGAGCCACGCCGCCACCAGCGACGATGCCCTCCTCCACGGCAGCCTTGGCGTTACGCACAGCATCCTCGATGCGCAGCTTCTGCTCCTTGAGCTCCACCTCAGTAGCAGCGCCAACCTTGATCACCGCAACACCGCCGGCCAGCTTGGCCAGGCGCTCCTGCAGCTTCTCGCGGTCGTAATCGGAGTCGGAGTTCTCGATCTCAGCGCGGATCTGCTTCACGCGGCCGTCGATCTGCTCTTGCTGGCCAGCACCCTGCACGATCGTGGTCTCATCCTTGGTCACCACAACCTTGCGAGCCTGACCCAGCAGCTCAACGCCAGCAGTCTCCAGGGACAGGCCAACCTCTTCGGAGATGACCTGGCCGCCGGTCAGGATCGCCAGATCCTGCAGCATTGCCTTGCGACGATCACCGAAGCCCGGAGCCTTCACAGCCACAGACTTGAAGGTGCCGCGGATCTTGTTCACAACCAGGGTGGACAGGGCTTCGCCCTCAACGTCCTCAGCGATGATCAGCAGCGGCTTGCCGGACTGCATAACCTGCTCCAGCACCGGCACAAGCTCCTTGACGTTGGAGATCTTGCCGGACACCAGCAGGATGTACGGGTCCTCGAGCACGGCCTCGCCGCGCTCCATGTCGGTGGCGAAGTAAGCGGAGATGAAGCCCTTGTCAAAGCGCATACCTTCCGTAACCTCGAGGTCCACACCAAACGTGTTGGACTCCTCGACCGTGATCACGGACTCCTTGTTCACCGCACCGTTGCCGACGGCGTACATCGCCTCAGCAATCTTCTTGCCGATCTCCGGGTCGGAAGCCGAAATACCAGCGGTGGAAGCGATCTCCTCCTGGGTCTCAACTTCCTTCGCCTGATCCAGCAGGTACTTGGACACCTTGTCGGTGGCAGCCTGAATGCCGCGCTTGATGCCCATCGGGTTGGAGCCAGCAGCAACGTTGCGCAGGCCCTCGCGCACCAGTGCCTGGGCGAGAACGGTAGCGGTGGTGGTGCCGTCACCGGCGACGTCGTCGGTCTTCTTGGCGACTTCCTTGACCAGTTCCGCACCGATCTTCTCGTACGGATCCTCGAGGTCAATCTCGCGAGCGATGCTCACGCCGTCGTTGGTAATCATCGGAGCGCCCCAAGACTTCTCCAACACCACGTTGCGGCCCTTCGGGCCCAACGTGACCTTCACAGCATCAGCCAGGGTGTTCAGACCGGTCTCGAGGCCGCGACGTGCTTCCTCATCAAATGCAATCATCTTTGCCATGTGAGTGTGTCACTCCTTATATATAGGCGTACGTGGACGATCACTCAGTTCGTCGGTGCAAGCAGGCGCCCGCGACGGCACGGCTGACGAGTGGCCTCAGCCTCACCCGCTCTTCTTCGTTTATTTGGCACTCGGTTGAGATGAGTGCCAGCCACATTTTTAGCACTCTCGGGGGTTGAGTGCAAGAGACGCAGGGGCTGGCTCGGTTGCTGCTAGCGTAATGCCATGACTGACGCACAGAACAGCACAAGCAACAGCACAGCAACCTACGCACCGCAGCGCGACCGGATCTTCGCGGATCTGTCCAAGTTGGTGTCCTTTAACTCCCCGCACTCCACCCCGGCCCTGAAGGACGAGCACGAGGCAGCGTGTGTGTGGACGGTCGAGGCGCTCAAGGACCTCGGCTTTGAAGTCACCCGCTATCCGACGGTGGACGATGCAGACACGATCGTCGCTACGAAGCCAGCGAAGAACGGCATGCCGACGGTGCTGCTGTACTCGCACTACGACGTCGTCCCGGCGAACGACCCGGAGGCGTGGACGAACGACCCGTTCGAGCTGACCGAGCGTGACGGCCGTTGGTACGGGCGTGGCTCGGCGGACTGCAAGGGCAACCTGGCCATGCACCTGGAGGCACTGCGCCTCGTCGAGGAAAACGGCGGCACGGACCTGGGGCTGAAGGTTGTCGTCGAGGGCTCCGAGGAGCTCGGTGGGGATGACGGTCTGGGTAAGTTGATCGTCGACAAGCCTGAGGTGTTTGAGGCGGACGCGATCCTGATCGCGGACTCCGGCAACGTCGCTGTCGGTGTGCCAACGCTGACCACTTCCCTGCGCGGCGGCGCCCAGATCAACGTGACGGTGGAAACGCTCAAGGGCGCGATCCACTCCGGCGGTTTCGGCGGCGCGGCTCCGGATGCGGCGCACGCACTGATGGTCATTGCAACATCGCTTTTCGACGAGCACGGCCGCACCACCATCGACGGCGTGGACACCACCGCGAAGTGGGACGGCGACCCGTACGATCCGGAAACCTTCCGCGGCGACGCGACCGTCCTGGACGGCGTGGAACTGCTGGGCACCGCAGACGATAACCCGGCTGACCTGGTGTGGGCGCGCCCGGCCGTGACCATGATCGGCTTTACCTCCACCCCGGTTGCAGAGGCGATGAACGCCGTGAACCCGCGCGCGGAAGCACAGTTCAACCTGCGCGTCCCGGCTGGCCAGGACTCCGCCAAGGTGGCGGAGAAGATGGTGGAGCACATCAAGGCCCACACCCCGTGGGGCGCCAAGGTGGACGTACAGGTCAGTGGCGTGAATCAGCCGTTTTCTACGGATGTGGAAGCGGAGGCCGTCGCAAAGCTTGGGCAGTGCCTGAAGGACGCATACGGCGCAGACGAGCTGGCTGTCGTAGGCACCGGCGGCTCGATCCCACTGACCATCACCCTGCAGGAGCAGTTCCCCAACGCGGAGATCGCACTGTACGGCGTGGAGGAGCCGCTGTGTGGCATTCACGGTGTTGACGAGTCCGTCGACCCGACCGAGATCGAACATGTGGCCATCGCCGAGGCGATGTTCCTGCAGCAATACGGGAAGTAAGAAAAATTCGCTACAGTGGCAAAAAGACGGCCGCGCCACTGGTGTTGACGCGTTGTATCTTGTTGCCGCGATGAGCAAGTTATTTCTGTGTGAACTGGAAAGCCCCTGAGGTTAGGCGCGCCAACGGTACGACCGACCTCAAAGGAGGGCTGCCAGAAACGTGCTCACGTTACTTCTTGCGCTCACGGCTGCCAGCGCCATCGCCCCGGTGCTGCTGCGCAGCATCGGCCGCTCGGCGTTCGCCCTACTGGCGTTGGTGCCGCTCGGCGGCTTCCTGTGGGTGGTCAAACTCTTCGCCGACGGGGTGTTCCGCGACGGCGGGGAGATCGTTTCCACGTTCACGTGGATGCCATCGACCAACCTCAACTTAGAGTTTCGCCTCGATGCCCTAGCAGCGCTGTTTAGCCTGATCATCCTGGGTGTCGGGGCGCTTGTGTTGTTCTACTGCTGGGGCTACTTCGACTCGAACCCGCGCAGGCTGGCCAAGTTCGGGTTTGAGCTCAGCGCCTTCGCCACGGCCATGTACGGCCTTGTCATTTCAGACAACTTCCTGCTCATGTACGTGTTCTGGGAGTTGACCTCGATCCTGTCGTACATGCTGGTGTCGTATTACGGGGAGCGGGCGACCTCCAGACGCGCAGCCATGCAGGCACTGATGGTCACCACAATGGGTGGCCTGGCCATGCTGGTGGGCATCAACCTCCTAGGCTTCAACGCCGGCATCTGGCGTCTGTCCGAGGTGTCCCAGATCGCCGACATCGAGGGCACCCCGGCGATCTCCGCGGCAATCGTGCTGATCATGCTGGGTGCGCTGACCAAGTCCGCCCAGGCCCCGTGGCACTTCTGGTTGCCCGGCGCGATGGCGGCGCCGACGCCGGTGTCGGCGTATCTGCACTCGGCGGCGATGGTCAAGGCGGGTATCTATCTCGTCGCTAGGCTTGCGCCCGACATGTCGGCGGTGACCACGTGGCACCTGCTGGTGCTGTCTACGGGTGGGTTCACCATGCTGCTGGGTGGCTGGATGGCGCTGAAGCAGCGCGACCTGAAGCTGGTGCTGGCGTACGGCACGGTGAGCCAGCTGGGCTTCATCATCACGGTGATCGGCGTGGGGTCGCGTGAGGCCGCGATGGCGGGGCTTGCGATCACGTTCGCGCACTCGTTGTTTAAGGCCGCGCTGTTCATGATTGTGGGCACGATCGACCACGCCACCGGCACGCGCGACATCCACGAGCTGTCGGGGCTGGGCAAGAAGCAGCCGTTGTTGGCGGGGTTGGCCATTGTGTCGGCTGCGTCGATGGCTGGCATCCCGCCCCTGTTCGGGTTTGTGGCCAAGGAAGCCGCGCTGGAGATGATCCTGCACGAGGAGTTGCTCACCGGTATGCCGGGCAGGATCACGCTGGTAGTGATGGTCGCTGGTTCCATTCTGACCATGGCGTACTCGCTGTACTTCCTGCACGGTGCCTTTGCGACGAAACCAGAGCACGACCGCAAGCCTTCCGAAGCCGTGCGCGACATGCACCGGGTGGGCCCCACACTGTGGCTCTCCCCCGCCATCCTGACCGCCGGCACGATCGTGTTTGGCCTGGTGCCGGCGCTGCTGTCGGACCCGATCAACAACCACCTCGACGCGCGCTTCCCCGACGTGGAAGGCGAAACGCTCGCGCTGTGGCACGGCATCAACGTGCCGCTGATCCTGTCTGCGGTAATCATCACTGCGGGCGCGATCATGTTCTGGCAGCGCGACCTGGTGGCAAAGGCCCAGTTTGAACAGCCCGCGCTGGGTAACGCCAACAGCGTCTACGACACCATCCTGGCCAAGCTGCACCACTGGTCGATGCGCCTGACCGCGTCCACCCAGCGTGGTTCGTTGGCGATCAACCTGGGTGTCATCTTTGCCACGCTGATGGTTGTGCCGTTGGCTGCGCTGATCCTGGGGGCGTCGAACAACATCCGCATGATCGTGTGGGAAAACGTCTGGCAAGGCCTGATCGTGATCATCATGGCGGGCATGGCGTTCTTTGCCACCCTGCAGCGCAACCGCCTGTCTGCCGTGGTCATGGTCGGCATGACCGGCTACTGCCTGGCCATGATCTTCGCGCTGCACGGCGCACCGGACTTGGCGCTGACGCAGGCGCTGGTGGAGACCATTGTGATGGTTATCTTCATGCTGGTGCTGCGCAAGATGCCCACAGAGGTCGAGCCGCGTCACGACGACAACCGTCTCCGCGCCTGGCTCTCCATTGGCACCGGCGTATCAGTGGTGGTCGTGGCCATGACGGCGATGTCCGCACGCGTGGCCGAGCCGATCTCCACAACCATGCCGGAGTTGGCGTACGAGATCGGGCACGGCCGCAACACCGTCAACGTGCTGCTGGTGGACCTGCGTGCCGCCGATACGCTCGGTGAGATCACCGTGCTGGTCATCGCCGCAGTGGGTGTGGCCAGCCTGATCTTCGGCACCGGCAAGTTTGAAACCCAGTCACGCCGCCCGACCCTGCAGACCACAAAGGCCCGCTGGCTCGCATCCGGCGTCAACGACGAGACGGCGCAGAACCGTTCCCTGATGGTGGAGGTTGCCACCCGCATCCTGTTCCCGTCGATGATGCTGCTGTCGGCGTTCTTCTTCTTCTCCGGCCACAACGCCCCAGGCGGCGGGTTCGCAGGCGGCCTTGTCGCCGCACTCGCGCTCACGCTGCGCTACCTGGCGGGCGGTCGCAAGGAGATTGAAGCAACCCTGCCGGTGCACCCAAGCAAGGTGCTCGCCGCTGGCCTGCTGATGTCCGCCACTGCGGCGGTCGTGCCCATGTTCTTCGGCAACCCGCCACTGACCTCTGGGTACGCCACGTTCAGTCTGCCGCTCATCGGCGAGTTCGACGTCCCATCCGCCCTGCTTTTCGACGCCGGCGTCTACGCCATCGTCGTCGGCCTCATCATGCACGTGCTGGCCTCCATGGGCGCCCACATCGACCTCGAAGAAGAGTCCCGTAAGCAGCGCGCCCGCGACCGCGCCGTCGAACTGCAAGAGAAGAACCGCAGGCGCCGCGAACAGCAAAAGCGTGATCGCCTGCAGCGGTTTGATGAGCGGGCGGCGGTGTCGTCGGCAGGGTCGTCGTCGATTAGCAAGAGCTCGGAGAAGTAAATGGAAGCGAACCTGTTCTTACTCATCGGCTCGGGCGTACTCATCGCGTGCGGTGTGTACCTCATGCTGGACAAAGTGATGACGCGCATGATCATGGGCGTGCTGCTCATCGGCAACGGCGCGAACCTGCTCCTGCTGCAGTCGGGCGGTCGCGCGGGCTCGCCGCCGATCCTCGGACGCGACTCCGTAGCAGCAGCCGACGCCGCCGATCCGCTCGCGCAGGCGATGATCCTGACCGCCATTGTCATCTCGATGGCGATGGTCGGATTCATGCTCGCGCTCGCCTACCGCCAGTACCGCTACCGCAGCGACGACGTGGTCGAACGCGACGAAGAGGACCGCGCAATTGCGGTGCGCCCAACCACGCCGACGGGCGACCGCGACGAAGAGGAAGCGGCCGGCAAGGCTGCTGCGTCGGCATCGTTCGAAGAGCCAGTAAAGGGGGCGGAGCGTGAGAAGTAGTATGTTAGCCCTCGCCGACTGGGCCCTGCCCGCAGTGCCGTACCTGACGGTGCTGATGATTCTGCTGCCGCTCATCTCCGCGGCGTTCATCCTGGTGTTCCGCGGTGTGAACCTGCAGCGCTTCATTGCCCTGCTGACCCTGGCCACACTGACGGTCATGTCGGCGGTGCTGATCATCGTCGCCGACATCCACGGCATCCAAACGGTGCAAATGGGCGGCTGGGAGGCGCCGATCGGGATTACGTTGGTGGCGGACAGGTTGTCGTCGATAATGTTGTTCGTCTCCTCGATCGTGCTGTTCGCGGTGATGTGGTACGGCATCTCCCAAGGTCTGCGCGATGGTGACGACGACGACCCGATCGCCGTGTTCCTCCCCTCCTACATGCTGCTGAGCATGGGCGTGAACCTATCATTCCTGGCAGGTGACCTGTTCAACCTGTACGTCGGGTTTGAGATCTTCCTCGTCGCCTCCTACGTGCTGCTCACCCTGGGCGCGTCGCCGCAGCGTGTGCGCGCCGGCATCGGTTACGTGATGGTGTCCATGGCGTCGTCGATGGTGTTCCTGTTTGCGCTTGCGCTCGTGTACGCGTCCGTGGGCACGGTGAACATGGCACAAGTCGGAATCCGCATGGCCGAACTACCCACCGGTACGCGCGCCGCAATCTTTGCGACGATCCTCGTCGCCTTCAGCATCAAAGCCGCCGTCTTCCCCCTCGACGCCTGGCTGCCGGACTCCTACCCCACCGCCGCCTCCATCGTGACCGCCGTGTTCGCAGGCCTCCTCACCAAAGTTGGCGTGTACGCGATCATCCGCATGCGCTCCACCGTGTTCACCGACGGCTCGCTCGACAACATGCTCATGTGGGTCGCCCTGTTGACCATGATCGTCGGCGTGATGGGCGCAATCGCCCAAAACGACATCAAACGTCTCATGTCGTTTACCCTGGTCAGCCACATCGGCTACATGATCTTCGGCGTGGCCCTCGGCTCCGTCGCAGGCCTATCCGGCGCGATCTTCTACGCCGTCCACCACATTCTGGTGCAGACGTCGCTGTTCCTGGTGATTGGGCTCGTCGAAAGGCAAGCAGGCTCCGCCCAACTGCGCCGCCTGGGCTCCCTGCTGTACACCGCACCCGTCATCGGCGTGCTGTACCTCATCCCGGCGCTCAACCTCGGCGGCATCCCACCCCTATCCGGCTTCCTGGGCAAAGTCATGCTCATCCAAGCCGGTGCCGAAGACGGCTCCTGGCTCGCCTGGACCCTCATCGGCGGCGCCGTGGTCACCTCGCTGCTCACCCTGTACGCCATGATGAACGTCTGGTCCAAAGGCTTCCTGCGTGATCGCGCCGACGCCCCCGAAGGCGACGTCGTCCTCGCCCGCCCCGCCAACCTTGCCGAGCGCGGCGAAACCGTCTCTGCCGGCGAACGCGACGACGTCGGCCGCATCCCCGTCGGCATGTTCCTCTCCACCGCACTGCTGGTACTCACCTCCACGTCGATCACGTTCCTGGCCGGTCCGATCTCCAACATCACCGACCGCGCCGCCCAATCCGCCCAAGACGTCACCATCTACCGCAGCGCAGTACTTATCGACGACCCCACCCAAGCCACCCGCAACCTCGACGCATTCACCGAACCCACCGACTCCCAAGGCGGGCACGACTCGCTGATGAACCGTCGCAACCAGGAGGTGCGTAACTGATGAGCCTGCTCACCGGTATAAAAAACCGCATGCGCCCCGCCTACATTGCGTGGCTGACCTTCATGTGGGTCCTGCTCATGGGCGAAGTGTCCTGGGGCAACGTCGCCGCCGGCCTCGCCTTAGGCGTCGTCATCGTGCTGGCCCTACCCCTGCCACGCGTCCCCCGCAGCGGCAACCGCATCCACTGGCCACGCCTGATCGCCTTCGTCGGTATCTGGCTGTGGGACCTCATCGTCGCCTCCGCCAAAGTGGCCTGGCTCTCGCTGCGGCCCCAACCCCAACCCAAAAACGCGATCCTGCGCGTGCCCATGCGCGTCAGCAACGAATTGGTGTTCTACCTGGCCACCTGCGCCTACAACCTGCAGCCCGGCGGCACCGTCACCGACATCGACCTGGCCAACCGCGAATGGACCATCCACGTCCTCGACGCGTCCACCCCGGCCGACATCGAACGCGAAATTGCCAACGTAGCCACCCTGGAACGCCAAATGATCGGGATCTTCGAAAGCAGGAGCAAATGAACGAAACGATCTACAACGTCTTCCTCGCCATAGCCGCCATCTTCATCTTCGCCGGCTTCTTCATCCTCGCCTGGCGAGTCATCGTCGGCCCCGACTCCCTCGACCGCGTCCTAGCTAACGACGGCATCACCGCCTCCCTCCAGTGCGCCCTCGCCCTCTACATCTGCTGGACCTTAGACACCACCGTGGTCAACGTGATGATCGTCATCGCACTCCTCGGCTTCATCGCCTCCCTGTCCGTCGCCCGCTTCCGCAAGAGGGATGGTTCCCTATGATCACCGACATCATCTCCCTGATCTTCATCCTGCCCGGCGCGTTCATGGTCTTCTCCGCCGCCGTCGGCACCGCACGCTTCAACTCCACCCTCGCGCGCGTCCACGCCATCACCAAACCCCAAACCACCGGGCTCGTCCTGTTCATGATCGGCACCATCATCCGAGTCACCACCGCCGAAGACTTCGGCGTCCACGAAAAAGGCGACATCGGCATCATGATCCTGCTGGTCATCTTCGCCCTAATGACCAACCCCGTCACCGGCCAACGCCTCGGCCGCATCGCCCGACGCGAAGGCCTCTACGGCGAAGAAGGCCAACTCACCCGCAACGATCGCCCCGCCAGCTACCACCCCAAGCGCATCAACCCCAACAAGCCCACCGAAACCGAACGGCCGGCGGGCTAAGGGCTGGCTGCTACGGCGCTACGGCGTGAGTTCCCACATTTCGTCGCAGGTCGCGTCCACAACCGCCTTCCAATCACCCGTGCGCTGGTAAATCTCCCGCTGGCGCTGGTAGCCAGCGCCGCGCTCGACGATCTCGCTGACCAGCCGTAGCTCGTCGAGGCAGTTGAGGTCTTGGGCCGTGGGCGTGAGTTCGTCGATAAGCAATTGCAACTCGTGCTTAATCCAATCCTCGTCCGTATCGCGGCTGGTGATCACAAGCGCGTCCATGCCATAGCGGGCGCCGCGCCACTTATTCTCCGCGACGTGCCACTGCTGCAGGGTCGGCAGGGACTCGCCGCGATCCAACATGCGGTCGTAGTGGACCACGAGACAGTGCGTGAGCGCCACGACCGCGGCAAGCTCGCGCAGGTTAGACGTGGCATCCGAAATGCGAACCTCGATCGTGCCCCACTTCGCGGCCGGACGGACATCGAAATGCATCGAACCCGTGTGATTAATCACGCCCGAAGTCCGTTGATCGCGCATAAACGCAACCCACTCATCCCAATCCTGGAACTGATACGGCATACCCGCGGTGGGAAGCTGCTGGTAAAGCATCGTGCGGTTCGAAGCGTAACCCGTATCGATGCCGTCCCAACCCGGGCTCGAGGCGCTTATCGCGAGCAGGTGCGGGTACTTCGTCATCACCGCATTAATGATCGGCCACACCTTGTCCTCATGACTGATCCCAATGTGGCAGTGGATACCCCACAACAACATGTGCTGACCCCAATACTGGGTGCGATCCGCGATCTCCTGATACGTGTTCTTCGGACTCAACGGATTCGTGCGGAAATCCGAAAACGGGTGGCCGCCGCTCGCCCACAGGCGGAGGTTCTTCTCATCCGCGACCTCCTTGATCGCTTTGAGGTCGCGCTGGAGGGCGTCGACCGCCTCCCTGGTATTCGTGCAGATCGGCGTGACAAGCTCGATCGTGTTCTGCAGAAACTCCGGCTCCAGGTGCACGTCCGGATTGCGCTTCTGCACCTCCTCGATCACCTCAGCCGCACGCGGCACAAGGTCGCGCGTTTCCGGGTCGACGAGACAAATCTCCCACTCGACACCGAGGGTAGGGGCGGCCGACCTGGCAAAATCGCGAAACGGATCCATAGTCAGCCAGCCTAACCGCTTCGGTTCCCGGGACTGGCATGGCGAAGCGGTTTATATGCGGGGCGGTGCTGTTGGGGTTCCGCCTTCCACACAGATGGTGAGGACGCAACGGAGAGCTGGCCGATTTTTGGCCATCTTCACCCTTGCATTCTCACCATGTGGAGGTCGGGTGCCGGTGTGGTGTCGTCGCAAAGCTAAACGGCGCCTCCTACACGGCATATTTCGCTAATTTTCGACGAAATGCACCGTGTAGGAGGCGCCG
>NZ_KV825952.1:22374-36606 GCF_001835805.1 Corynebacterium sp. HMSC034B08
GGCGCCGTTTGGAGGCTAAAACTAGCCGGCGAGGACGACCGCGACCGCACTGCGGTTATTCGCGGCCTGCTCCGGAAGGCCGACGGCGCCCTCCGGGATGTCATTCTTCGCGCGGGCGGTGCCACCGACGCGGCGGGCGATGTCGGCAGCGACCTGCTCAGCACCCGGGGTAGCCGGGTCGAAGAACACGTAGGTCTCCGGGAAGATACCGTACTGCTGCTCAGGCATGTTCATCGTCGCAGCGTCCTGGGACTGATTAGCGACGTTGAACTGACCCTTAAGCTGGTCCGCCGTGCGATTAGCCAGGTCAGCGATGCCGGAGTTGTTGTAGACGAAGACCTGCGCGCTCGCATTGTCGAGCTGCGCGCCCTGCGGGGCCGGAGCCGGAGCCGGAGCCGGGGTCTCGGCGTTCGGGTCTTGCGCGTTGGGGTCCTGGGCCTGGTCGCCTTCGCGCTGTTCGGCGTTCGGGTCCTGCGGCGCGTTCGGATCCTGGGAGGCGTTGGGGTCCTGGGCGGCCTGGCCCTGGCCCTGGCCCTCGCCAGGCTGGGCCGCGGACGGGGCGGCCTCGGCGGTAGCGGAGGTGGAGGTTTCGGACGAGGCGGAGGATGCGGCGTTGTTGTCGTCGCCCTTCTGGGTCATCGCCCACAGGGCCCAGAGCAGCAGCAACGCAGCAACGGCGATAAGGATCATGGCGAGGCCACGGCGGGGCAGGCCGCCTTGGGCGGCAGCGGCGCCCGCGCCAGCACCGGCGCCGTCGGCGGTGACGGCGGTCGAGCCGGCACCAGCACCGGCACCGGCACCGGCGGCGTAGCCTGCGTACGCCTCGTCGTAGGCCTCGTCATAGTCATAGTCGGCGTCGTCGTCGCGACGGTGCGCGCCGCGGTATTCCTCGGCGGGTGCGTCGGTGGGGGTGTCGTCGATAATTTCGGCGTCGAGGGGCTCGTCGCCCACGTTGTCGTAGCGGGGGTCGTTGCCATACTGATCTTTAGTCACAGCAGCAACAATAGCCACACCTGGTGAGGGAAGGGAGGCAACACACCGGGTTAGGCGTCGCGAAGCCTTTGCAATCGCCGCACCAACTGAGGCTCCGCCGCAAGCGCCTCGGGATTATCCAAAAGGACGTTGAGGCGCTGGTAGTAGCGGATCGGCGTCATGCCAAGTTCAGCGCGGATGGCGTCCTCGCGCTTGCCGAGGGACCGCGGGGCGCGCGCGGCGAAACGGAGCACGGCGAGGTCGGTGTCGGAAAGCATGCCTAATATATTGGCATGACCATCCGACCCATCGTTATCCACGGCGACCCTGTGCTGCACGAACCAACCAAACAGGTCACGCAGCCCGTTGAGGAACTGCAGGAACTCATCGCCGACATGCACGAAACCATGGACGCCGCCCACGGTGTGGGCCTGGCCGCCAACCAGATTGGTGTGCCGCTGCGCCTGTTCGTCTACCACTGCCCCGACGGCGACACCATGCGCCGCGGCACCGTGATCAACCCGGTGCTGGAAACCTCCGAGATTCCGAAGACAATGCCTAGCGACGACGGCGAGGACGACGAAGGCTGCCTCTCCGTCCCGGGCTACTCCTGGCCGACCGGCCGCGCGGACTGGGCCAAAGTCACCGGCCTGGACGAGAACGGCAACCAGATCGAGGTGGAGGGCACCGGCTTCTTCGCCCGCTGCCTGCAGCACGAGGTCGGCCACCTGGACGGCTTCCTGTACACCGACGTACTCACCGGCCGTTACAAGAAGGAAGCGAAGCGCGAGATCCGCGACAAGGGCTGGCGCGAGCCGGGCAACACGTGGCTTCCAGGCACCGACGAGGATCCGTTCGGCCACTAACGCGGTATGATGTGCGGGACTGTCTATTTTTCCGGAGGCACCCATGCGCATCCCCGCCGTCATCGCCGCGACTGCGATCACGCTGACCACTCCCGCTGCGCCCGAAACGCCGCTCGAGCAGCTGCTTAGCGACGTCACCGAGACCCGCACCACCTCCCTGGAGGCCCTCAAGGAGGCCGATGGGGAGGACGAGGTCCGCGAGATCCTCACCGATTGGCGCAAGGACCTCATCGAGGCCGCCGACGACCTTGAGGAGCTTCGCGAGGACGCCGGCGACCTGACCGACGAGGAAGAAGCCGAGTTCGACGAGGCAGCCGACGCCCTCAAGGCCGAGCGCGCCGGTGTGCGTAAGTTGCGCTCGGAGCTTTTACTTAACGACGACACCGTTGTCCTCCCCTCCGCCCTCAAGGGCCTCGACGGCATTTTGGGCACCACCGCCTTCGACGCCTTCGAGCGCTCCGAGAACGGCGACGCCCGCATCATCTACGGCATCCCGGGCGGCAAGGAAGAGGCTGCCGCGTCGGAGGATGCGACTGCGGAGAAGGCTGGCGAGAAGGCTTCGGAGAAGGCTGCTGTTCCGGCAACCACGGTGTCGACCACCCCGAAGACCACGGTCCCGGCGACACCGAAGACTACTGCGTCGAAAACCACTGCACCGGAGGTCACTGAGTCGCTGAGCCTGCGCGCCGAGCGGATGCAGGACGAGACCACCACCTCGGAGACCACTGAGTCCACCACCAGCGAGACGACCAGCGAGACGACCACGACGAACACGTCGTCCGGCACCGAGACCACCACCAGTACGACTACCGGGCAGACCACAACCTCCGGCACTTCGTCGAGCACGACGTCTAGCGCGACCGCCACGACCTCGTCGTCTTCGTCTTCCTCTTCGTCGACGACGTCGGCGTCGGTGCTGCAGAACCGCACCACCTCGGCAACGTCGAGCACGACGCGTTCGACCACGTCCTCGTCGAGCACGTCGCGCACCACGACCAGCACCGATAACGAACGCGACGATGACCTCGCGGACACCGGCACCCCGATGCGTGGCCTGATCGGCCTGGGCGCACTTGCGCTGCTGGCCGGTGTGGCGTTTATGTTGCCGGGTGCGGGTAGGGCTCGTCGATAAGAAAATGTCGCGTATTTTTCGCTCGGATGACGTGGGGGTGGGTGACCGCGTCGTGGTCAGGCAGCGGCGCGGCGAGCACGCCAGCGACATCATCGGGCACGTCGTGTCGCTCGACCCGCTGGTGGTGCGGCCGCAGGAGGTTGGTGGCTTCCCGTCGTCGAAGGAGGCGATCGAGGTGGCCAACGTGCACATCATTAAGAAACTGTCGGCGAGGACGGTGCGCAACTCCGAGATCCGCGCGCTGGAGCGCCGCATCGCCGAGGACATCCCCACCACCGAAGAAGCCTGGGCCGAAGGGTGGCTCATGCGCACCGGCAAGACCGACGAGGCGAACTCGGCCGTACCGCTCGGGCCGTCCGCTGGCCTGCAACCAGTACCTATCGACGCCATCCGCGCCTTCTACCGCGAACGCAACCTGCCAGTACGGCTTATGATCCCGGAGCGGATCGGGAAACCCGCGCTGAAACTCCTCACCGACGAATGGACACTTGCGGAGGAGCAGGTGGCGTGGGTGGACGGTGAGGGATACGGGGTGTCGTCGATTAGCAATGTGCCCGAAGGAGCACTCGAACACCACCGTCGGCGGCTGGCGCTAGGCTAGGCGCATGCGAATCGCCACCTGGAACGTCAACTCCGTGCGCACCCGCGCCGAACGCATCGCCGCATTCCTCGAACGCAACGACGTAGACGTACTCGCGATGCAAGAAACCAAAACCGCAGACGCAACATTCCCCTACGCCACCTTCGAAGCCGCAGGCTACGAGGTCGCACACGTGGGCGTGAACCAGTGGAACGGCGTGGCCATCGCCTCGCGGGTGGGGTTGGACAACGTGCGCGACCACTTCGACGGCCAACCCGCATTTGCGAAGAAGGGCGAGCCCGAGGTGGAAGCGCGCGCGGTCGGCGCCAACTGCGGCGGCGTGGAAGTGTGGAGCCTGTACGTGCCCAACGGCCGCGAGATCGGCGACCCGCACTACGACTACAAACTGCAATTCCTGTGGTCCCTGGCGGAATCGGTGCGGCCCGGCGACCTGCAGGTATTCATGGGAGACTTCAACGTCGCACCCCGCGACGAAGACGTGTGGGACGTCGCCTGGTTCGAAGGCAAAACCCACGTCACCGAACCCGAGCGCGCCGCGTTCCAGATGCTGCTGGAGGCGGGGTTGTACGAAATTCGTCACGACAACCCCTACACGTTCTGGGACTACAAATCCGCGCGCTTCCAACACAACGAAGGCATGCTCATCGACTTCCAACTCGCCACTGCCCCCATGCGCGACCTAGTCAAACGCGCCTGGGTGGACGTCGACGAACGCCGCGGTAAAGGCGCATCCGACCACGCACCCGTGATCGTCGATTACGACACGCGCGGCCTCTCCTATAATGAGGTCCGATGAATATCGACCTCGGATGGTGGCAATTCGCCGCAATGGTCCTCGACTACGCCATCAAATTCGTCATGATCGGTGTGGTCCCAGGCGGCCGCAAGCCGTCGTCGGCAAATGCGTGGCTCCTGCTCATCCTGCTGCTGCCCGTCGTCGGGCTGCCGCTGTACCTCCTCATGGGCTCCACGTTCGTGTCGCGACGCCGCCACCGCATCCAAGTTGAAGCACGCCGACACATCGACGACACCAACCTCAACGTCGCCGACTTCCCCGCCGACGAAGAACTGCCCGACGTCACCACCTCCATCGTGCGCCTCAACCGCACCCTCACCGGCTACCCCGCCGTCCACGCCGACGTACGCGCACTCTGGACCGACTACCGCAAAACGATGCACCGCATGGCATCGCTCATCGACGACTCCACCTCCCACGTCAACATCGAAATCTACGCCGTAGCCTGGGACGACACCACCGACGTCGTCTTCCGCGCCATCGAACGAGCCGTCGTCCGCGGCGTCCACGTCCGCCTCCTCTTCGACCACATCGGCAGCCAAAAATACCCCGGGTTCCGGAAACTCAAACGCCGACTGACCGAAATCGGCGTCGACTGGCACATGATGCTGCCACTCGCCCCACACCGCGGCCGCTGGCGCCGCCCCGACCTACGCAACCACCGCAAACTCCTCGTCGTCGACTCACGCGTAGCCATGCTCGGATCCTTCAACCTCATCGACCGCTCCTACCTCGTCCGCCAACACGTGCGCGCCGGCCGCCAATGGGTCGACGCGTTTGTCGAACTCGAAGGCCCCATCGTCGCGTCCGCCGACTCCATGTTCGCCACAGACTGGTACACCGAATCTGGCGAGGTGATTGAGCAGGCGCCGGTGAGGGAGTCGTCGACAAGCAATGGCGTGCTCCAACTCGTCCCCTCCGGACCCGGATACCTCACCGAGCCGAACCTGCGCATGTTCGTGTCCATGATCCACAACGCAAAAACGCACGTCACGCTCTGTTCGCCCTACTTCGTACCCGACGACTCGCTGCTGGAAGCCATCACCTCCGCCTGCTACCGCGGCGTACACGTCGACCTCCTCGTCAGCGCCAAATCCGACCAATTCATGGTCCAACACGCCCAATCCGCCTACTACGAACAACTCCTCAAAGCCGGCGTGCGCATCTGGGAATTCCCCGCGCCATTCGTGCTCCACACCAAGTTCGTACTTATCGACGACGGCCTCCCCGGCTCCTCCGCCGTCGTCGGATCCTCCAACATGGACATCCGCTCCTTCAGCCTCAACTACGAATCCTCCCTCTTCGTCGCCTCCGGGACGCTGCTGCACATGCTGTCCGAACTCGGCACGTGTTATCTAGCCGTGTCGCGGGAGCTTACTTTGGAGCGGTGGGATCAGCGGCCCTGGTACAGGCGCTACATCGACAACGTGATGAAACTGACCTCCGCCCTGCAGTAGGGGGTTTGGGCTGGGTGCGTGGGGTGGCTGGGTGGCCCTTGCGTCGCTTCCCCGCCCGGCCCCTTTAACGCAAACGGCATATCCTGCACGGTACATTTCGCTAATTTTCCGCGGAATGCGCCGTGTTAGATGTGCCGTTTGGCTAAGTTTGGTGCCTCACCACGCGGGCAGAGCCTCAACCGACGCCGGGCCGATCTTCTCCGAACGGCGCTTTGCCTCAACAATGCGACGAAGAACTTTCTCCTCATTCGCCCAAACTTCTGTAGGCGTGATGCGGATGATCCAGTACCCCGCCTCCCGAAGCTGGTTTTCACGACGAATGTGCTGTTGAGCAGCACGCGCCGCATCCTGCTCAAACTTGACGGAACCGTCCACCTCAATGATCAACTGGCCCCAAAGCAAATCCACCCGGTAGTTGCCGATCCGCATCTGCTCCTGGGCCACCACACCAACGCGGCGAAGCAGAAGGCGCACGAGGGTTTCATACGGAGACTCCGACAGCATCGACAATTGCCTAAACGCCTCTCGGGCCTGTTCAATGCCGCGGTTACCGCTAAGGCGGTGGATTGTTTCCTCCAGCTCAGTGTGGATGCCCCCCTTGAACGCGTCGAGTTTCCCGAAGAACAGGCTGTCCATCGCGACCACGCCTTCTTTCACGCCGTGCCACCGAGCAATGTCGACTGCCGTGCGCACCGGGGTCGTGAGTTTCACCTCGTCGTTCTGGCCTAACGCGGTGATGTCCATGCCTGGTACGACGATTCGTCGATAGGTAACGCCCGAAGGACGCTGCGAGTGTCGGGGAACGCGCCCCTTCGGGTTTGCCATCTCCACCTCAAACGTGCGGGGCAGAACCCACATTCCGTGCGCCGTCGCCGCAGCACGTCCCACCAGTATCGACGTGTGTGCCGCCGCCCCCGCTGCCCAGCACCGTAGGAATTGTTGTTCGTGGGGCTTCAGTTTTACCCATTCCGTGCGCGCGATAAACCTTGTCGACGACAGCTTCACACAAACTTGTTCAGCAGCCTTGCCGCGTCCAACTAGTTTCCCCACCAAATCTTGTCTAATCATGTTGCCCCCTCCCCGAGACGCGCTTGAGTGTAGCGCAGTAGGGTGCGGCGCGGGGTGTCTCAAAGCTAAACGGCGCATCCTGCACGGTACATTTCGCTAATTTTCGACGAAATGCGCCGTGTAGGATGCGCCGTTTGCGGGAGGTGGCGCGCCGGGGTGGCGGCGCCAACGCGGCGCCAGCGCGGCGGCGCCAACGCGGCACCGGCGGCACCAGCGCGGAACCCCTACGCGTCGCGGGACTCGAGCGCCACCAGGCCCGCGATCCAGAGCCCCACCGCCCACACGGCGAAGACCAGCAGCGATACGCCGAGGCCCCAGTGGCCGTTGGGCTGGTTGACCATGAAGGAGGTGAGGTTGCCGAAGGGCAGGAACTTGGCCACGTCGGCACCGAAGCGCGGGATGAAGCCGACGATGGTTTCTACCAGCAGCATCATGCTGATGCAGGCCACGATGGTGCCGGAGGTGTTGCGCACCAGCCAGCCGACGCCCTGGGTGAACATGGTGATCAGCGCCATGCCGAGGGGGACGGCCCAGAGGGCGCGTTGGGTGGCGGGGTTGGAGGTCCAGTTGGCGGGGACGGAGGCGGTGAGGTCGCCAAGAATGAAGGCGAGCACCAGCGCGACCAGCGCCACGACAGCGGCCAATACGGCCCCGAGCAGCACCTTCGCCACGGCGAGTTGCCAGCGTTGGGCGACGACGCGGAAGTTGGTGGCGGGGATGCCGTAGCGGTATTCGGTGGTGACGGTCATGGCGGCCTGCACGATCACGATGATGGCGATGGTGGTGGCCACGGATGCGATGACGGTCAGGGGCGCGTAGGGCATGCCGCTGGTGCGGGAGGCGTAGCCGAATAGGAGGCCGTAGAGGGCGGAGATGACCAGGGTGATGCCGGTGGTCCAGAAGAAGGATGCGGTGGTGCGCAGTTTGGTCCACTCGGCTTGGATGAGGTTATGCATTGGGGGCCTCCGCGGATACGTACTGGGCTTGGTCTTGGGTGCTGTGCATGTAGGCCTCTTCGAGGGAGGCGCGGCGTTCGGTGAGTTCGGCGAGTTGGATGCCGGCTGCGAAGGCGAGGGCGCCGATGTCGTCGGAGGTGCGGTCGGCGATTTCGAGTGTCGCGCGCCCTTCACTATCGACGACGCGCCTAAACGGCACCCCACCCAACGCCGCTTCGAGCGCTTGCGTGTCTGCGGCGCGCACCACGGTGGTCACGCCGGAGTTGTTACGGATGAATTCGGCGACGGAGGTGTCGGCGACGAGGCGGCCGCGGCCGATGATGATGAGGTTGTCGGCGGTTTGGGCCATCTCGGCGAGGAGGTGGGAGGACACGAGCACGGTGCGGCCCTCCGCTGCCAGGGACTTCAGTAGGCCGCGGACCCAGCGGATGCCGGCGGGGTCGAGGCCGTTGACGGGTTCGTCGAGGATGAGGTATTCGGGGTCGCCGAGCAGTGCGGCGGCGATGCCGAGGCGTTGGCCCATGCCGAGGGAGAATCCGCCGACGCGTTTGCTGGCGGCGTCGGTGAGGCCGACGAGGTCGAGGACTTCGTCGACACGCTTGCGCGCAATGCCGGCTGCCTGGGCTTGCCAGAGCAGGGTGGCGCGTGCGGACCGGTTGGGGTGGACCCCTTTGGCGTCGAGGAGGGCGCCGACTTTGCGGGTGGGGTTGGGGATGTTGCGGTAGGGGGTGCCGTCGATAAGCGAATGGCCCGAGGTGGGCTTATCCAACCCCAGGATCATGCGCATGGTGGTGGATTTGCCGGCGCCGTTGGGGCCGAGGAAGCCGGTGACCACACCGGGTTTGACCGTGAAGGTGAGGTCATCGACGGCTTGGACGGAGCCGTAGCGTTTCGTCAGTCCTTGGACTTCAATCATGCGGTTTAGTATGCACCATCGCGCGCGCAAGCACTGTGTCTAGGGAGGCGGCGAAGGCGGGGTGCAGCGGAAAATCGCGCAACGTGTCCAGGGGAACCCAGCGCAGTTCCTCGGATTCTTCGTTGGGGGTGGTGGGCAGGGGCTCGTCGCAAAGCGCGAGCACTGTTGTGTAGGACCAGTTGGGGAACTCCGCAGTGCGCAGCGTATCGACGACCGCCACCTCCCCGGGGTCAATCGCACACTCCTCCACCGACTCGCGGATGGCGGCCTCGGCGGGGGTTTCGTGCGAATCGATCGCGCCGCCGGGGATACCCCACGTGTCGCCCTGAGCGGTCCAGGCGGCGCGGTGTTGCAGCAGCACACGCGCGTTTTCGCCGGTCCCCGCGATAAGGAAGAGGCCAGCGGCCCCGTGAAGACCCCAGAATTTTGTGCCGTTGGGTGCGGTGACCCAGCCGTTTCCGTCGCCAAGCATGCCCCCACTGTAGGTGGAAGCGGTTATTATTGCGGAATGGTAATGCGGGCGACGGCCTCGGCTGCGGGGCTGGAGGAGACGAGCGCGGACGCATGGCTCGATGAGCTGGAGCCGCGCCGCGAACGTGCCCGCTTCTTGCAGGGGCGGCTTGTGCGGCCGATGGCGATGGGGCGCCGGGGCAAGGCGTTTCTACAGACCACGCCCGGCAAGTTGATCGTGGTGATGGTGGTGCTGACCACCTCGATGCTGGCGGCCGGGCTGTCCATGAGCCAGTCCATGTCGCTGCGCAACCAGTCGCTGGACACGGTGCTGAATGCCACGGAGCCGATGAGTGCGGCGGCGCACGTGCTGTCCACGTCGCTGCTGCGGGCGGATACGATCGCCGCGGGGTCCTACGTGCAGGCGGGGCCTATGTCGGAGGACGACATGCGCACGTATACGGCGGCGCTGGACCAGGCGGTCAGTTCCGCCTCCGAGATTTACAAGGGCGCGGTGGAGGCCGATTCTGCCTCGAGCCGGGAGATCGAGGACCTGGTGATTAACATCCAGCGCGACCTGCCAGTCTACAGCGGCCTGAACGCGCGGGCGCAGGTGAACCAACGCATGGGCAACCCGGTGGGCGTGGCGTACATGTCGCAGGCCAGTGCGATTATGCGTACGCGGATGCTGTCGGCGGCGCAGGAGATCAATACGCTCACCCGCCAGGACGTTGCCGACGAGATGCGCCGACTGTCCCAACCGCAGTGGGTGACCCTGTCCGGCTTCCTGGCGGCGCTGGGGTTCCTGTTGCTGGCGCAGTGGTGGCTGTGGCTGACGTTCCGCCGCCGTTTCAACCGCGGATTCCTCGCCGCCACGCTGGCGCTGCTCATCGCGATCAGTTGGGCCGGGGTGTCTAACTTCCAGTCTTGGCGCTCCGGTTCCGTGGCGTACGCGCGGGCGGCGCAGCCCTGGGAGGAACTCACTGCGGCGCGCATCGACGCCCTGGAGACCCGCACCGACGAAACCTTCGCGTTGCTGCGCCGCGAAACCGCCGCCCAGTCCGCCCGCGACTTCACCGAGACCTACTCGTCGGTCGCCGGCGCGGTGCATACGGCGGAGGATTACGGCATGAACAAGCAGCTTATCGACGACTCCCGCTCCCACCTCAACGCTTGGTCCAACGAACACGCCGAACTGGTCGGGGCGCTGAACTCCGGCAGTTACGACCAGGCCGCGGCGCTGCTGAGCACGCGTAGCGACGCCGACGGCGAGGCCTCCTTCCGTGGCCTCGACGGGTCCCTGGCGGAACTGATTGCGTCCTCGAGGGAGAACACGCGGTTGTACATTGCGGAGTCGTTGGACGCGACCCGGCGCGTCTCCGCCGCCGTGGCGCTGCTGTCTGTGCTGGCAGTGGTGTGTATCTGGTGGGGCATCCGCCGCAGGTTGGGTGAGTACCTATGATGCGCGCTCGGTTCGGCTCGCGTGTGGTTGCGGCATGTGCGGTGGCGGCGCTTGCGGTGCCGTCGTTGGTGGCGTGCGCCGGTGGGGAGGGCCACGAGGGGAAGGTATCGGCGACGATCGAAACGCCGTCGCCGACCCGCGAGATGGTGCCGCTGCCGCCGGGCGCCCAGTTGGATCCGGCGGCCGGTCCCCCGGCGGATCCGTTCACGCCGGACGAGTTCGAGTGGGAGGGGTCGTTGGACCCGCGCGGGGGTGCTGGAAGTGAAGCGGACGGTGCTGAGGAGGAGGCCCCGAAGCCGAACGTGGAGCGCATCCGCCAGCGCGGCCGCATCATCGTCGGCATCGACCAGTCTTTGTACCTGCTGTCCTACCGCGACACGGACTCCGGCAAGTTGCGCGGGCTCGAGGTGGACCTGGCGCGGGCGATCGCCCACGACATCTTCGAGGACGATCAGGACCTGCGCGTCGATTTCCGCTTCGTCGATTCGGCGGCCCGCACGGAGGCGCTTAACTCGGGTGAGGTGGACATCATTATCCGGACGATGTCGATTACGCCCGAGCGGACTGAGGTGATTGAGTTTTCTACGCCGTACCTGACGTCGTCGGTAAGAGTGCTCGTGCCCAAGGACCGCGACGTGAATAGCTTGGAGGACCTCGCCGGGCGCACCGCCTGCATCGTCGACGGGACAAACCTGCTGCGTATCGCCAAAACCTACGTGCCGGACTCGAACATTTTGCGCACCCGCTCCTGGTCGGATTGCCTGATGGCGGTGCAGCAGTTTAGGGCGGAGGCGATCGTGGCGGATGATGCGATCCTCGCCGGGCTGGCCGCGCAGGACCCCCACACGACCATTCTGGACGGCGCGTTTGCCACCCAGTACTACGGCGTCGGCGTGGCCAAGGGCCAGGACGATCTGGTGCGGAAGGTCAACGCCACCCTGGAGCGGATGCGTAACGACGGCTCCTGGTACACCCTCTACAACACCTGGCTCGGCGGGTCTATAGCTGAATCCTCACCGCCGCCGCTGCGGTACCGGAAGGAGGACAACGATGGCTAAGCCACACGACCACGACGACGTCCAGCCCACCGAGGCGGTCGCCTTCGACCCCTTCGCAGATGATGAACCAGGCACCGAAGCCGTCGCCTTCGACCCGTTCGCGGACGATGACGATCTTGACGACGACTCCGACGCCGCATACGCCGGCCTCGGCGAAATGGCCGGACTACTCAAAGACCTGGATAAGTTGCGTAAGGGTTCGGGGCGCGAGGATACGTCGCAACGCTCGCGCCAAGCGGCGCTGGACACCTTCCGCGAGCGCCGCGGCACCCGGCGCGCCAGCCGCATCATCGCCGACGGCATGGTGGAGCTGCCGTGGGTGGAGCCAACCGAACCTCGCGAGGCGCTGATCGACCCGGAGCCAGCCGTGGTGAAGAAGGGCATTGCGCCGCCGGTGCTGCACCCCGGCGACATCGTGGCTGGCCAGTACGAGATCACCGGCGTGATCGCGCACGGCGGCATGGGCTGGATCTACCTCGCGCAGGACCACTACGTGGCCGGGCGCGTGGTGGTGCTCAAGGGCCTGCACTCCACCGACAACCCCGACGAGGCCGCGGCCGCCGAGGCGGAGCGCGAGTTCCTGGCGGACATCACCCACCCCGGGATTGTGAAAATCTTCAACTTTATCGACGACCCCCGCGTCCCCGGGGGCTTCACCGTCATGGAGTACGTGGGTGGGCCGTCGCTCAGGGCGAGAAGGAATTCGTCGCCAAGCGGAGTGCTCGAACCCGACATCGCCATCGCCTACATCCTGGAAGTGCTGCCCGCGCTGGATTATCTGCACTCGCGCGGGGTGGTGTACAACGACCTGAAGCCCGACAACATCATTGTCACCGAAGACCAGGTGAAACTCATCGACATGGGCGCGGTGTCCGGCATCGGCGCCTACGGGTTCATTTACGGCACGAAGGGGTTCCAGGCGCCCGAAGTGGCCACGGAGGGCCCGTCGATCGCGTCCGATATTTACACGGTGGGGCGCACACTCGCCTCGCTCGTGGTGGACCTGCCGCAAACCGACGGCATCTACGACCCCGGCCTACCCACGCCCACCGACGAGCCACTCTTCCGCCAGTACACCTCCCTGTACCGGCTGCTCGCGCGGTGCTGCAACGAAAACCCCGCGCGGAGGTTTGATAGCGTCTCCGAACTGGAAAGCCAGCTCCTCGGCGTACTACGCGAGGTCGTGGCGGTTCACGACGGCCGCACCTACCCCGCCCAACACTCCCTCTTCTCCCCGCAGCGCCGTACCTTTGGCACCAAACACCTGGTGTTCCGCACCGACCAACTCATCGACGGCATCTCCCGCACCGTCGACATCACCCCGCAAGAAGTCGTCGCCGCACTCCCCTCCCCGCTGATCAACCGTGACGACGTCGGCGCCGCCATGCTCCAAGGCTCCTCCTACGCCGAACCGCGCGAAACCCTGGAAACCCTGCGCCAAGCCATGACCACCCCGCAATACGAACACTCCGTGGAAATCCCGTTCGGCGTCGTGCGCACCATGATCGACCTCGGCCTCACCTCCCAAGCCCGCTCCTGGCTCCTCACCCTCCAGGACCGCTTCGGCGACACCTGGCGCTTCTCCTGGTACTCCGGCGTCGTAGAAATGCTGCTCGGCGACTTCCCCACCGCCACCCGCTCCTTCTCCGAAGTGCTCAACCAACTCCCCGGCGAGGCCGCCCCCAAACTCGCACTCGCCGCCGTCTCCGAGTTGTTGCTGCAAGAGCGAGGCCTCCAAGAGCAATCGCTTATCGACGACTCCCTCGCCCGCACCGCCACCAACCTCGAACACCCCCTCTCCAACGTCCCCACCACCGTGCTTCGCGCCATGGTGGAAAACGGCCAAATGGACCCCACCTGGACCGTCACCGCCCTCGAACCCGGCGCGCTACGCTTCCACGCGATCCGGCTGTACTCCCTGGTGTGGCTCACTAACCCCACCACCGTCTCCTCCGCCTTCGGACTCGCCCGCATGCTCATGCGCGAAGGGGAAACCGATTTGGCGTTGCGGGCCCTGGACAAGGTGCCCAACGCCTCGCGCCACTCCCGCATGGCCCAACTCACCGCCATCCTCTACCTGGTCCTACCCGTCGCAGGCACCGGCGCCGACCCCACCGAAGCGCAAATCCGGGAGGCCGCCGCCCGCCTCGACCAGATCCCCACCACCGAGCCACGCTTCCTGCAGATCAAGACCGCCGTCCTCGACGCCGCCCTGCACTACCTGGTCACCGAAGGCTCCGCCAACACCCCCACCCTTTTCGAATACTCCTTCACCGAACGCGAAATCCGCCACGGCCTCGCCCAGACCCTGCGTGCCCAGGCCCGCGTCGCCCCCTACGCCCAGCACCGCTACGCGCTTGTGGACATGGCGAACAAGGTCCGCCCCGCCACCTGGTTCTGAGGGTGGTGGCTGGTGGGGCCGGTGGGGCCGGTCAAAAGCTAAACGGCGCATCCTACACGGCATATTTCGCTGATTTTCGACGAAATGCACCGTGTAG
>NZ_KV825952.1:36706-48439 GCF_001835805.1 Corynebacterium sp. HMSC034B08
TTCGCTGATTTTCGACGAAATGCACCGTGTAGGATGCGCCGTTTGGGTCCACGGGCCGGGGGCGCGAGGCCGGGGGCCGGGCGCCCCGGCGCGTGGCTAGCGGTTCATGTACGCGGCCGCGGCACCGCCGAGGCCCAGCACCGCCAGGGTCGCGATGATGATGCCGACGATCGCGCCCGGCGAGGAGCTAGAGCCGCTTCCGGAGCTGCCAGAGCTGCCGGAGCTGCCGGAGGCCTGCGGCTCGACGGTGGAGGTCGGCTTGGTCGCGGTGGGGCCAGGGGTGGTGTAGACCGTCTTGGAAGGCTTGGTTGGCCGCGGCGTGGTCGGCTTCGGGCCCAGGGAGGTGATCGCCGGGTCGCGCTGGCCGGGCAGGACCGGCAGGTTGGTGGCAGTTGGGATCGGCGGGGCCTGGGTCAGGGTCGGCTTGGACGGGTCGGGCTTGGCCAGGATGTCGCGGACCTGGTCGGCCTTCTCTGGGTTGGTTTTCTCCAGGTCGGCGATGAGGTCTTGCATGTCCTTGGCGGAGTAGTTGAGGACGGAGAAGTTGACGGTTTGGTCCTCGACAAGCAGGCCTTCCTCGTTGAAGACGCGGAACTGGATCGGCATTTCGGCTTCGTCGTAGCCGATGGTGTTGGTGATCGGTACTTCGATGGGCAGGGCTGCGTTTTCGGTCAGGGCGCCTTCGACTGGGTATTCCCTGCGGAAGTCGCCGCCGGGGTAGTTCACCTGGAGGGTGAATTTGTGCAGGTCGATGCCGAGGTTGGAGAGTTCGACGTTGACGCGGGAGTCGTAACGATTAGCCACGATGTAGGACGGGTTGTCCTTCAGGCTGAGCATGCGCAGGCCTGCCTTGCCGTTGTTGCGTTCGGCGGACAGGGCGACGAGTTGGCTCACGGAGGGGTGGATGTGGCCGGATTCGTCGGGGTCTTCGTCGGCGACGCCGGAGGTGCCGGTGGCCTTGCGGATTTCGCCGTTGACCAGGTCGAGGTTGTTCCAGTCGGGGGCGATGCTGTAGTCGCCCTTGAAGCATTCGACGGAGCCGTCGGTGCACTTGGCCGGCAGCGGCTTTGTGCTGTCGGGCGTGGCGGTTTCTTTGGAGTAGTTGAACACGCTGAACTGGTAGAGGTAGTTCATGACCGATTCGTAGTGCGGGACGTACTCGCTGTCGGGGCGCTTTACTTTCGACGAGCCCGAGTGGGTCAGGCCGAGGTTGTGGCCGAACTCGTGCAGGATGGTGTTGCGGAGTTGTTCCTGCGAGGTCATGCGTTCGTTTTTGGCGATGTAGAAGGCGCCGTCGGCAAGTAGGGCGTTGCCGGAGGACGGGTTGTCTGCGGCTTGGCTGTCGCCGATGACACCGACGCGGAAGATGTTTTTGCGCTCGCCGAGCAGGCGGTCGCGGTCTTTGATCATCCTGACTGCCGGGTTTTCGCCGGCGAAGTAGTACTCCGCGTAGTCCTCGGTTGGCCCGCCGTGGGGTTCGAGGCCGGGGATGTTGTTGTAGTAGACGCCGGCGTCGATGTGCAGGTTGTAGCCCTCTTTGTCGAAGAGGTCGACGAGGTCGTTCAGCGTTTGGCGCGAGGGGCGGTACACGTTGGTGTTCGCATTGGCGCATTCCTGGAACTTGTCAAAGTCTTCTTCGGTGGGCGCGTACTTGCGCTTGTCGGAGCAGCCCAGGGATTCCCATTCGGACTTCATCCAGTTGAGTTGGAGGAACAGGTCTGGGCGCGTGGGGTCGGCGCCCCAGCGGTGGAGTGGGAATTCTTTGCCGTCGGCGGAGGTGAAGCCGTTGCGTTCCCATTCGTCGGGGAAGCCGTCGCCGTCGGTGTCTTTTAGCGCGTCGCTGGCGGTGCCTTGGAAGGTGACGGTGGCTTCGAGGGTTTCGCCTGGTGCGACGGTGTTTTCCCATTTGCCGGTTTGGAAGCGGCTGGCGTTGTTGGCGCCGGCGAGCGCGTTGTTGAGGGTGTCGCCGGTTGCGGTGGTGGTGGGGTCGTCGAAAAGCGTGTGCACGTTGTAGCGTCCGCCGACGGAGACCTCGTACCCGTTGTTTTTGGGGGTGGCGGTGAGGTCGTAGTCGTAAGACATCATGCCGGCGGTGAGGTCGATGGCCAGGGGGCTCGGTGCGTCGGTGACGTTGCGTGCGACGACGTTGACGGTGACTTCTTTGGCGGTGACGGTGAAGGTGCGGGTGAGCTCGACGCCGTTTTTGGTGTGCGTGAGCGTGATGGTGTCTACGCCGTTTTTGCTGGAGGTTTTGACGTCGGTGTCGTTGCCGACGTATTGGACGCGGGTGCCGTCGTTAAACGCGTCGATGTAGAGGGCGGTGGGCAGGCTGCCGTAGGTGGGGTTGTTGTAGGTCAGCCAGCTGACGCGGCCTTTGTTGGCTTCGACGGTTTGGAAGCCTTCGAATGCGCCGGTTTTCGCGTCGACGGAGAACGGACGCGTCTGCTCAATGACGGCGCCTGCCTGTATTGGCACTACGAGACCTGCACCGAGGCTCGCGGCAACCGCGGCGGCGGCGACTTTCTTGTGTACTCGCATGTTCTCCTACTTCCACCAGACTAGGAATTGTTGGTAAAACTCTCGGTTTTCGTACAGGGCGTAGTTGGCTGCCCCGATGAGGCCGAGGATGGCAAGCAGCCCGGCGATCCAGCCTATCGCGTGGGTGTCTACGGAGCTACTGCTTGTCGACGACTCCACCGCTCGTGTCGCCTCCACCGTCACCGTGAACTTGCCACGGGACCCGTCGAGGTATTCGACGAACACCGGCACGGCCTTCGCATGGCCCTCCGCGCCTGCGGGGATGCTGGCGGTGAGTTCGCCGGTGGCGTGGTCGATGCCGAAGGTCCAGCCGTCGGATTCGGTTTGGCCGAGCGAGAACGGGTGGTCGATGGCGGTCTCCGGGCGCGTCAGGGCGAAGCGGGAGGTCTCGCCAGCGGTACCTTTGACCAGCATGTTCTCCAGCTTCGCGTCCTTGGCCAGGGTGGTCGCGCCGTTGGCGGTGAGCACCTGGACGGGCGCGGAGGTGAACAGTTCCGAGCCGTCGCTGAAGCTAATACGCACGGGCACCTCGCGGATGCCGGGCAGGGTATCTGGGGTGGCCTTGACGTTGAGCACGCCGTTTTCCGGGTCGATGGCGGTGTGCAGCCCCTCCACCGGGGTGACCAGGGAGAAGGATCCCTTGTGCTTGGTGGGGGTCAGTACACGTTCCGCGCCTGCGCGGACGTTGCCGCCGAGGTATTCGATGCCGGTGAGGGCGGCCTCGCCACGCACGGCGGTGGCCGGGACCTCGACGATGCGTTGGGAGCCGTCGGTGAACGTGACCACGATCGGGATCAGGGTGGCCAGCGCGTTGCTCCTCGCCGCCATGCCGCCGTCGATGGCGGCGGTGATGGCGCCGGTGGTTTCGTCGACATGGACGCGCCAGCCGGGCTCACTAAACGACGCCGCCAGCCCGTACCGCGCCCCCTCCGGTGCAGCGGTGGGCAGTTTGGTGGTCGGGTCGCCGCCCTCGGTGAGTTTCAGCGGCGCCCACGACACGGCCTTGCCTTTGGCTTCGGAGCGGGTGGTCACCGGTACGACGACCTCCTGGGTGGAGCCGTCCGGCAGTGTCAGTTTGATCGGTACGTCGAAGGGTGCGTCGGCCGGTGCGTCGGTTGGCACCTTGATCGTGATCTCACCGGTGTTCTCGTCAAGCTCTACCGGCAGGGTGGTCAGGCCGTCTGCCTCGAACTTCGTGCCTTCCGGCACGGAGCCGGTGGGGGTGATCCTGATGTTGCCTTCGGCGTCGAATACCGGCTTGTACTCCAGGCTGCGGACGCCGTCGGCGAGGGTGGAGCCGGTGAGGGCGTCGATACGCACGGTGGCAGCCTCGCCGCCTTCGCGCCCCTTATCGTCGATGGTGCCGTCCGAGTACAGCGCGCGGACCTGCACCTCGATCGGCTTGGCGTTGTCCTTCGGCGCGGTCGCGCGAATCAGGCCGGAACCCAGGTCGACGGCAACATCCCAGCCCTCGAGTTCGGTGTGCGGGGTGGCCAGCACGTACTCCGCATCCTCAGGCATCTTGCCAATCTGGCGGATGAGCACCGTCTTACCCGGCTGCGCGCCCTTATTCTGCTCGTAGGCGGGCTGGTAGGTGACGTTGTGCGGGGCGGGGTCCACGATGAACTTCGCATAACGCTCCGCGATGGTGTCATCCGGGAATGTGATCCGCACGCGGACGTCGAAGTTCTCGGTGCGTGGCTTTGTCACCGTGATCACGCCGGTGGCCTTGTCCATTTCAAGGCCCGTGGAATCACCCAGAATCTCGAACTTCGTGCCGGCAGGCAGCGGCTGGTTGCGGTAGCTGCGGCCGCCCTCGGTCAGCGTCGCGGTCGGCGCGCTGTTGTTGCCGGTCTCGCCGTAGCGCAGGTAGCCCGGGCGGTACTCGGGCCAGTAGCGGGAGGCGTCGGTGTTGGGAGGTTGGACGTCGATGGTGACGGTGCTGCGCGTGCCGTCGTCGGTAATCACGCCAAACTTGTACTCCCCTGGTTTCAGGTCGCGCGGCGGGACCGCCTTGATCACGCCGTCGACGCCAACGGTGACCCACTCGGGCGCATCGTCGGCGGCGCGGATGCCCATGCTTGTCGACGGCACCCTCGACGGCGCAGCCTCTACATCCTCACCAGCGCGCACCGTGATCGGATGCCACGCGAAGCCGTCGGCCACGGACACCGAGATCTCAAGGTGCTCCTCCAACAACCTGTCGTCTTCGGTGATGACCTCCACGACCACGTCGTAGTCGCCCGGCTCCTTGGGGGTACCGGTGATGACGCTGTTTTCCTCGTCGTAAATCACGCCGTCCGGCAGGCCCTGGACGTCCACGGAGGAGGCGTTTTCGGTGTCGACGGGGATCTCCAACTTCTCACCGGGCCGGACGGTGCCGTCCGGCGGGGTGGTCAGCTTCTCCCGGACCGGCTCGGGAAGCTCCGAGGTGTCCTTGACGGTGATGGTGAACATGGAGGTGACGACGTTGCCTGCGGTATCAACGAGCGGGCTACCGTCCTCTCCATGCACGCGCGCAGTGACGTTGTAGGTGCCCGGAGTAGTCGGGGCGCCCTTGAGGTAGACGTTCTGGACACGGCCCTTGGCGCGGGAGGTGTCGGCGGTGATGCCTTCGGGGAGGGTGGAGGCGTCGATAGTCAATGTGGCGCCATCGGGAACCCGCAGTGCGCGAACGGGGACCGGCTTGATGCGCTTGTGCGCCCAGAAGGTGCGGTCCTCGACCCGCATGAAGTACGGGTCCGCAGAAAGCACGATATCGAACGGCACGATCTTGTGGTCGCCGTCCTTGTACACCGCCATGATGTTGATGGTCTCTTCATCCGGCAGCTCTTCGGCCTTGGACGGATCCGGGGTGATGGTCACGGTGCCCGAATCGCCGTCGATCTCAGCACCCCAGGCCGGGTTTACTGCCTCGGGTTTTGCAAAGCGGTAGTGCACCGGCTTGTTGACCCACGACTCGAGGAAACCGAGCACCACCTCCGTGGAGGTGGTTTGGCCAAGGCGCACCTTAGCCGCCGGGTAGGAGACGCCGGACCAGCCCTCGTCGACCTCGGGGGGATTCGCCGGGTCTGCAACCGGATCCGGTGCGGGTTCCGTGGTCTCCGTGGGTTTCGTAGTTTCGGCCGCCTGCACCGGTTGCACCGCGCCTGCGATGAGCGACAGGCCGATGGCACATGCTGCGATTGAGGTTCCACGTCGGCGCACACTGGAAACGTTGCGGTGCTGCTCGGCCATCTGCCCATCCCCTTTGACGGTATGTTCAGCCCGCAATGCGGGCGTTGTTACTACACGTCAATATATCGGCTTAGGGTAAGTTGTTACAACATTTTGCTTTTATACCCGTGCGGCGACGGCGGCAGCCTTCTGCGCGATGGCCAACTCCTCGTTGGTAGGCACGACGAGAACCTTCACGGTGGAGTCGTCGGTGGAGATGATGCGTGGGCCGTCGTTAGGCAAATCGTTCTTCGCCGGATCGATCTCGATGCCGTAGTGCTTCAGGTTGTCCAGCGAATCCATGCGAACAAACTTATCGTTCTCGCCGACGCCGGCGGTGAATGTAATGGCGTCCACGCGGCCAAGCGCGATCATGTAGGAACCGATGAAGCGGCGCAGCTGGTTAAGGTACACGTTGTAGGCCAACCAGGCGTTTTCGTCCTCGTTTTCGATCATGGCGCGCAGTTCGCGGAAGTCGTTCACACCCGACAGGCCCTTGACGCCGGATTGGCGGTTGAGGAGGTTGTCGATCTCGTCGATAGTCATGCCACTTTGACGCACCAGGTGGAAGATGATGCCCGGGTCGATATCGCCGGAGCGGGTACCCATGACCAGGCCGGCCAGCGGCGTCATGCCCATGGAGGTGTCGATCGGGTGGCCGTTGGCAACCGCGGAAGCGGAAGCGCCGTTGCCCAGGTGGAGCACGATCTGGCGGGTGTGCGCCGGGTCGCGGCCGATCAGCGCCGGCACCTGGGAGGACACGAACTCGTGTGAGGTGCCGTGGAAGCCGTAGCGACGAATCAGGTTACGCTCGGAGACCTCAGCGTTAATGGCATACAGCGCTGCGGCCGGGGGCAAGTCGCGGAAGAAGCCGGTGTCGAACACCGCAACGTGCGGGATGTCCGGCAGCAACTCGCGGGCGACCTCGATGCCATCGATGTTGGCCGGGTTGTGCAGCGGCGCCAGCGGGATGAGGTCCCGGATCATGTCCACGACCGGGTCCAGGATCAGCTCTGGCTCGGAGAACACCATGCCGCCGTGGACAACACGGTGGCCTGCGGCGACGATGTCGAGTTGGGTCGGGCCGACGCCTTTGGCGTCGAGAAGCTTGAACGTCTCCTGCAAACCGGACGCGTGAGAGGGCACGGCCTTTTGTACGACGTGCTTCTGGCCGTCGTACTTGATGGTGATGCGGCCCTGGGGCTCACCGATCTGCTCAACAAGACCCGAGACGAACGGGTCCGCCGACGCGTCGGAGGTCGGGTCGACGATCTGGAACTTGATCGAGGACGAGCCGGAGTTGATAACCAGTACGTAAGACATTTACTTCGCCCCTGCCTGAATCGCGGTAATAGCTACGGTGTTCACGATATCTGGCACGGTGGCGCCGCGGGACAAATCGTTGACCGGTTTATTCAGACCCTGCAGCACCGGGCCGACGGCGAGGGCGCCTGCGGTGCGCTGGGCGATCTTGTAGCCCGCGTTGCCGGCCTCCAGGTCGGGGAAGATGAACACGTTAGCCTGGCCCGCTACCGGGGAGTCGGGGGCCTTCTTCGCGCCCACGCCCGGGTCGCAGGCGGCGTCGAACTGCAGCGGGCCGTCGATGGCAACGTCCGGGGCGAGTTCCTTCGCTTTCGCGGTGGCCTCAACGGCGCGCTCCACGTCGGGGCCCGCACCGGAGGAGCCGGTGGAGTAGGACAGGATGGCCACCTTCGGATCAATGCCGAACTGGGCGGCGGTCTTGGCGGACACGGCGGCGATCTCGCCGATCTGCTCGGCGGTCGGGTTCGGGTTCACGGCGCAGTCGCCGAATGCCCAGAGGCGGTCCTGCATGACCATGAGGAAGATCGAGGACACCACGGACGCACCCGGGGCGGTTTTGATGATCTGGAACGACGGCTTAATCGTGTGCGCAGTGGTGTGCGCAGCGCCGGAGACCATGCCGTCTGCCAGGCCCTTGTACACCATCATGGTGCCAAAGTAGGAGACGTCCTTCATTGTCTCACGGGCCTCCTCGAGCGTCACGCCCTTCTTCTTGCGCAGCTCCGCAAAGTCGGCGGCGAACTCCTCAAGCAGGTCGGATTCGAGGTGGTTGAGCAGGTTCGCGCCGCTCAGGTCTAGGCCGAGGTCGGCGGCGCGGCGGTTCATGTCCGCGACATCGCCAAGAATCGTGATCTGTGCAATCCCCTGGCGCAGCAGCTGATCCGCCGCCTGCAGAATGCGGTCGTCCTCGCCCTCCGGCAGCACCACGTGCGAGCCGGCAGCCTTGGCCTGCTCCAGCAGCTGACGCTCGAACACGATCGGGCTCATGACCGGCTTTGCCTCGACTGCGGCGGGCTGGAAGGTCTCCACCTCGCCACCGCTAATCGACGACACCACAACCGCGCCAAACTCCTCCACGCGGCGCTTGGCGAGGGGTGCGGTGGTGTCGTCGCTAGTAATGAGCACCACGGGCACCCCGAGAGCTGCGGCGAGCTCGCCGTCAAAGTTGTAGTCACCAGTGCCCTGGATCAGTTTCGCGTCGCCAAACAGTGCGCCGGAGTTGAAGATCTCCGCCACGCTGTCGCCTTCGGCGCGCACCAGTTCGAGGCCGAGACGGCCGGCGAGCTGTTGCAGATCCACACCCTCGAAGGTGCGGTTTGCAAGGGTTACAAGCAGGGTCTGGGACATTGTCTCACCTTTCGTTGTGGGGCAAACAGTGCATAGTTTACCGGCACTGCCGACACGGCGAGACACTATATGGTGTGACCTACATCTTCTTCATGGCGCGCGCCGCGTCATCGGTACGCACACGCGCCTCAGCGGCCGAATCCGCGGTGGAAAGAATCAACACATCCGGGCCAAACATGCGCACCGTGGTCTCCTCCACCTCCATCGCGGCGGCGATAGCCTCCAGCGAGGGAGTCACCCCCGGCAAGAAGCGCACGGCACCGGGGCTGACCAGCGTCGAATCGATGGGCAACTCCTGCGTCGCACGCGCCTGCAGATCAAACTGATTGACGCGCTGCGTGGCAAGCGTGACCAACCCATCGCGGCTCGGGCGTGGGGTGACTTGGGAGAAGTAGACATCGTCGCCAGAGACAAACAGCTCAATGGAGTACACGCCGCAACTTGCAAGCCCACCCATGATGCGCGCGGCAATCGAGCGCGCGTTGTCCATCGCGGCCTCCGGCATCGGCGCAGGCTGCCACGCCTCCACCAGTTTGCCCTCGCGGTGGCGGGTGCCGATCGGCTCGCAGAACCACGTAGCCAACTCGCCCGTGTTCGGGTCGATGGAGCGCGCCGCGAGGATGGTGGCCTCGAAATCAAAGTCGATGTAGCGCTCCACCACCACACCGTCACCCTCCCCTTCCGAGGCGATACTCCAGGCCTCCGCAAGGTCGGCGTTGCTGTGCACCGTGGAAAATCCCTGCCCGTCGCGGGATGTCGGCGACTTCACCACACACGGAAACCCGAGGCGCTCCACCGCGTCCTGCATTTCCTGCGGCGTGGTCACAAACTCACAATCCAGCGTGGGCAAGCCCAGTTCCTCGCTCGCCTGGGTGCGCACCGCCATGCGGTCCGCAGTACGGCGGCATGCGCTTGTCGACGGCGCCACCGCCGCCCCGGCAGCCTCCGCCGCCACCTCAACCTCTTCGAGCGTGTCCGGCGAATCCCCCGTGGTCACAATGATGTCCGGGTGGAACTGATCAGCCAGCGACACAGCACCAATCTGAGTCTCAAACCCGAGGCGCTGGTAAGCCTGCTCAAGCTCGCGGGCCATCGGCGACGTGCCAAGGATCAGCGCGCGACGCTGTGCAGAAGATGGAACAGTCATAACGCCAGATTGTCCCACACTTATATGTCGCGCAGGTAGCCGAGAGCACGTGCAAAAAGAGGCTCAATAAATCCGCTCGACACTTCACGACTGAGTCCCCACTGAGCCCCCAAGACATTATCCACCCCCAACATGGGGTACGAAAACCGCCTTAGTCGATCGTTCGCACTGGTCAAACGACCCTTGCGTCCGTAATAGAAAATACATATAGCGTCAGGCTATCCTCTAGACAGAGGCGACGCCCTCGCCAGAAGTTTCTGGGGACAGCGAACCGCCCAGATCCCGTCGAGCTGCTGGCCGGCGGGATCATTCATTTTCAATTTTCTTATCTAGATCAATAACGAACGAATGGTCTTCAAGATAAAGCTTGAAATAAAGCCCGGTCCGGTCATGGTGCGTTTTTGAACGCCGGAGGGCCATGGCCGAAAGGTCGGGGAGCCACAGCAGATGTTCTTCCTTGGGCGATTCATGAAGAACCTGCGTATAGCGCGATATTGCACCGACAGAGCGTAAGTGTTTTATCAGACGACGGTCAGCATCATTTTCCGTGTGCCTTTGTCGTTTTTCCATCACGACAAGCCGGGTTCCAGGGTAATTCTGCTGGACGGCTACTAACAACGCCTTTAAGCAATCATCACGCGCTTGAGCAACCGACACCTCATTTTCCTCACCTATTTGAGTCAAGTCCTTTTTGTAGGCAAAAATATGTTGGTCGCCGACATCATTGCAGTATGTGAGCAGCCCCTCAGCCTTTTGCCGCCCCTCGGCACTCTGCAATGCTTCCGTAGTGTGCCAGTATCCTCCATCAACAATCTCACGTATGTCCTCTCGAGTGGCATCCAAGAACCTGGCACTAATTAGGACCCCGCAAATCAAATAAAAGGAACGGCCGAGGTTTTCTTCTGGCCGGTTATATGTTTCATCCACATAGAGGACGTAATGATCCTCATTGAGGTTTCTGTAGGCAGCCTCGAGGGCACGTTTCTCCACGGGACATCCTTGTTATCTTACTTCTAGATTTATTGGCTAGATAGCCTACAGGCAGTGCAAGTTGTCCAATGTCACGCTTTTCTGTCATTTCCTAGCTCGCTCAGTTGCCTTGCGATACACGACCAATCGGACACCCGCTTAATTAAAGTAAGGACAATCACAGCACCAAACGCCGTTGCCCCGCCCACCGGGTTGGTGAGCGGGGCAACGGCGTTTCGAGGAAGGCGCCTTCATTGAAGGCGTTGGGCTACCGAATTACTTCTTCGGCTGTGCCTTCTCCTCCTTGGAAGAGCCGGCGTAGGTCTTGCCGGAAGAACCCTTCAGTTCCAGGTCCTTCACGGAAGAGCCACCACCTGGGGTGCAGTTGTCGTAGATGATCGTGCCGGCGAGGATGCCAGCGGCGATCAGAGCCAGACCACCGGCGACCGTCGCAATGTCGGTGCCGTACTGCCCCAGCTGCTTGTTCAGACCCTCAACCTGTGCAGCGAGCTGCGGGTTGAAGATGCCCAGCTGCTGTTGCAGCTGCGTGTTGACGTTCTGGATCTGTGCGTTCGCCTGTGCGGCGAAGTCGGACAGACCCGGGATCTCAATCTGGGTTGCCAGACCAAGCGGCAGCAGTGCGATCAGCGGCAGGCCGAACCCGACAGAGGTTGCAACACACTTGCCGGTGTCGATGGTTTCACCGATCTGGATCTTGAAGCGGTGGATCTCCTTGCCGTCTTCCTTAACGACGACCCAAGCCTCGCCGGCCGGGGTGCCCTTCGGGACGGAGACAATGATGTTGCCATCCTTGTCAATGGTGACCTTGGCGCCCTTGATCAGGTTGCCATCCTTATCGACGAGCTCACCCGTCAGTTCACCCTTCTTGTCAGAGTTGCCCTGATCAACCTTGCCAACGTTCTGGCCCTTGCCGTTCGGCGTGACCGTGCTCTTGCCCGGGGAGACAGTGGTCTTGTCGTCGGACGCGCCGGAACCGTTGTCGTCGCGACCCTTCTTGTGGCCGTTGACGTCGATCTCGACCTCGGTCTTGCCGCCGTCCAGATCCGGATCCTCGATAGTGACCGTGATCGGACCATCGACGTCCGTGCCCGGGGTGACAACGATCTCGCCGGTGTTCGGATCGATTTCGACAGGGATGTCCTTGCCGTCCTCATCCTTAGCGGAGACCTTGG
>NZ_KV825953.1:0-667 GCF_001835805.1 Corynebacterium sp. HMSC034B08
TCTGCTGGAACCCAGCGCGGTGTTTGGTTGAGGTACCGGTGATGCCTTCATCGGTATAGACCTTGACGAACTGCCAGCCCGCGTGGTCGCTGATGTAGCGGGTGTAGTAGTCGACTTGGGCTTCGTAGGACGTCACCTGATCGTCGTGGTCGGTGGACACGCGGGCATACCCGGCGACCCTGCGCAGGGTTGTCTGTCCAAGTGGAGCACCCGTGTGGAGCGCTCGGGTGGCGGGGATTGCTGTGACGGTGCGGGCCATTTAGCGTTCGCCTCGCTCGGCGCGCAGGCGCTCAGCCTCTGCCTTGGCCACGGCCCGGTACTTCACCAATGCTTCTGGTGGTGTTGGTGCTTGCCGTGGGTTGTCCAACCCGAGCCTTTTGGCTTCGGCCCAGCGGGCACGCACGAGTTCGCCCCAGGCGGCTTTTCTTGCTGGGGTCCACGAGCTCTTCTTCAGGTTTGGTCGCCACGTGTGCGAGCTGCTGGTGCCATCGGTGTACTGAAACGTGTAATGGTCTTTTCCCTGCACGTCAATGTGGTCGATACGCTCGTTGAACACATCCTCGTCGAAGGCCTCGATACCCAGAACTTGAGCGATGAAGCCTTTGAGCGCCGTGTCAGAGATTTCGCAGGTGCCGCATCCGGTTTTGCGGCCTTTCTTGCGTTCGGT
>NZ_KV825954.1:0-11874 GCF_001835805.1 Corynebacterium sp. HMSC034B08
TGGGTTTCACCGTCCACCGGAATCATGACACCCCCCAGTAAACGTGTCGATGAAATGGGTGCCCAATACACAGTGCAACCTACGTGTTAATGAAATGTCACAGACACTACATAGTGCAGTGAGTTGCGCAGCAGAAACGCCAGTAAAAGCACCGCACCACTGCACCGTAAAACTGCACAAGTGATTCGCAGCAAATTGGCGTGTGAAATGGTTGAAAAAATAACCCCGCAGCGTATGCGGGGTTCATCCACGATTACAATTGCAACCGGGCTCACACTGCTATCGGAGGGTTAACTCCCCCTGCAACGCGTTCACAACGTCACGGGGAAGTACAGCTAGCGTGGGAGACGGGAATGTCACCACCACCACTATTCGGAGGTAAAACCATGACCCGCATCGCCATCATCGTCGGCAGCACCCGCCCCAACCGCCTGGCACCCCAGGTCGCCGAATGGGTGCACGAGCACGCGCAGCAGCACGGCGGCGCCGAGTTCGAGCTCGTGGACATCGCCCGACCAGAACCTGCCCCTGCTGGATGAGCCCATGCCCCGGCCATGGGCCAGTACTCGAAGGATCACACCAAGGCCTGGGCCGAGAAGATCGCCTCCTACGACGGCTTCGTCTTCGTCACCCCGGAGTACAACCACTCCGTGCCCGCCGCACTGAAGAACGCCGTGGACCTCCTGTACGCGGAGTGGAACAACAAGGCCATCGGCTTCGTCAGCTACGGCAGCGCCGGCGGCACCCGCTCCGTGGAGGCGTGGCGGCTGATCGCCGCGGAACTGCAGATGGCCGACGTCCGCGCCCAGGTGTTCCTGCCCTTCAGCTCCGACTTCGAGGACATGTCGAAGTTCACCCCGACCGAAGGCGCCACCGGCGCTCTCACCGATGTGTTCAACCAGGTCACCGCCTGGTCGGAGGCGCTCAAGACGCTGCGCGGCTGACCGGTAGTTGGTCTGAACCAGGCCGAACGCGGCGAGAAACCTGTGGTTTCCCGCCGCGTTGTCGTTCGTTGCTCGCCTCAATGCCGAGCCGTTCGAGTTCTTCCGGATTGCCCCGCATCTCCCGGACCACCTCGGGCGTGCGGCTCTCAGTCGAGGATCTCCTCCACTGCCCGTAAACCGCTTGTCCGTCAGGTCGGGGTCGTCCTCGAAGGGGACCGGGGTTCCACCCGGTGGATTCTGCCCGGCCACTCCCCGACCGCGGGTCCCGCTCCACGGATGGACGCATCCAGGGTGGCGGTCAGGTAGCTGAAGTTCGCCGATTCCCCCTCGCACAGATCAGTTCTGGTGCCGTGGGAAAAGGGGTCTCTCCCCTGGCCCGGGACGGTGCCGGTTCGGCTGTCATACGCATCTTCGCCTGAATTGGACCCACCACGGCAATCCGCTGCACGACAGGCCCGGTGAGCCCTTGTTCCCCGTACCTCGCTCAGCTCGTCAGAGTCCCCTCCACTAGGCTCGGGGCACATGACAACTCGACCGAATTCCCTCCGGCACTGGGAGTACTTCGTCGCCGTGGCCGAGGAGGGCAGCGTCACCGGTGCCGCGGAGCGGCTGAGGCTGACCCAGTCCCCCGTGTCCCAGGGGCTGAAACGTCTGGAGTCGAATCTCGGCCTCGACCTGATCCGCCGCTCCGCCACCGGTGCCACCCTCACCGAGGCCGGCCGGTCCCTGCTCCCGCAGGCCCGGATTCTGGTCCGGGACGCCACGGAACTGCAGAGCATGGCCCACGCCATCACCGACGCCGGGGCCGAGGTACGCGTGGGGCTGGCCCCCTCGGTGCCGCCGGGCATCGCCTTCGACCTCACCTCCGCGTTGCGGGACGTCGGCCGGGTCAGTGTGCACACGGCCGAGGTGTCGCAGCTGGTCACCCGGGTGGGCGAGGGCCGTCTGGACTGTGCCGTCATCGAGGACCCGGCGCCGACGGGTGAGTTGTCTCGCGGGCAGCTGCACGAGGTTCCCCGGCTGCTCGCCGGGCCCGCCGAAAAGCCCGCGACCTGGGCGGCGTTGCGGGGACACACCCTGCTGGACAACACCGCCGCCGTCAGCCCGGCGGCCGCCGGACGCCTGGCCGACGCCTTCTTCACCATCGGCTTGCACCCGGAGACCGAGCTGTGGCCGGACCGGACGGCCCTGGCCGCGCGGCTCGGTGCCGGAGGCGCGATGGTGCTGCTCACCCCCGATCAACTCGGGGGCCTGCCCGCGTTCCCGATGCCGACGGCCTTCCACCTGCGGCTGCGGTGTGTGGTGCCGCCGCAACGGGGCGGGGCCGTCGGAAAGCGGGATCTGCGCGACGTCGTGGACCGTGCCCTGCGGCGCTCCCTCGGGCGTCTGGGAGAGACCGGATGACCAGGAGCCTGCGGGCCCGGATCGGCACCGAATTGGTCGCCGCGGGCTGTGACGGTTGGTGCTGGGCGCACCCGGTCGGCGAAGAGGCGGCCGGCGTCGGGGTCGGCGCCGACAGTCAGACCAGCATCTCGTCGATGTACAAGGTCCACCTCCTGGCCGCCTTCTGCCTGGCCGTGGACCGCGGGCTGCTGAATCCGCTCGACGCGGTGACGCTCAGCGCGGATGACGGCCCGGTCGGGACCCCGGGAGTGGGGCTGTTCGCCGACCCCGTGACGATGAGCCTGCGGGATCTGGTGCGTCAGATGGTGGTGCTCTCCGACAGCATCGCCGCCCGGGTGCTGCAGCGGCGTCTCCCACCGGGCCTGGTCGGGGAGGTCGTCTCCCTGGCGAATCTCGAGGACACCACGATCGTCGCCCCGGGCACCACCGAGTCCGAACTCCCGGCCCTTCCAGAGGACGGCTCCGCGGCCAGCGAGGCGATCCGGCTGCTGGTCTCCTACCCCCGGGTCCACCAGGATCCGGCCACCTACCGCTCGGTGAGCACCCCACGCCAGCTGTGCCGCCTGCTGGACTGGATCTGGACGGGCCCGGATCTCACCGGGGTCTCCCGTGCCTTCGCCCGGACCGTGCTCGGGCAGCAGGTGTGGGGCCACCGGATCCCCTCCGGCTTCCCCGCCGGGGGCGTGCGCTTCCACGGCAAGACCGGGACGATCGGCCCCGTGCGTGGCGAGGTTTCCGTGGTGGCCGTCGACGAGGAGGCACCCATCGTCGTCGCCGTGATCACCCGTTCAGCCCGCAGCGGCCCGAACCTCGCGGCCGCGGACGCCGCGATCGGCCGCATCGCCCGGTTACTCGTCGATGAACTGCGCATGTCGCGCTGAGATTTCCCACCGGAGAACTCCCCGCCGAACAGGCGGTATTCGTCTCCCGACTGGCCGGAAGTCGTGCGGGAACGTGGTAGCGGTGAGCCCGTGGGCCTAATCTCATCCGGCATGACCACCCGCACCACTGTCCGTGTCTCCGCCCTGCTCGCCGCTACGGCGCTCGCGCTCTCCTCCTGCACCGTGCCCTGGTTCCGGGACGCGGTGGACGAGTTCGTCGCCGCCTTCAACGCCGGTGACGACGCCGGTGCCGCCACACTCAGCGACGATCCCGCCCGGGCCGCAGCCGACCTGGAGCAGCTGCGCGCGGGCATCGGCGGGACCAGCGTGGAACTGGACGCCGGCGGCGAGGAGGACGGCGCCACCGAGATCACCGCCACCTGGACCGTCCCGAATGGCGATGAGTTCACCACCACCGGGACGATCACCCTCTCCGAACAGGACAGCGACCTCATCACCTGGGACAAGCGGATCTTCTCCACGGAGCTGAACGGGGACAGCCGCTTCCTCTACTCCGACGACAAGACCTTCACTCTGCCGGTGACCGACCGCAACGGCACCGACATCCTGTCCTGGACACCTGTCACCGTCGTCTCCGCGGGCCCGGAGCTGATCCCGCGGGCCGGGGAGATCGCCGCCGCCGTCCGCCCGGTCGTGCCGACCTCCACCGCCGAATCCGTCACCGCCCAGATCGAGTCCGGGGACGGCTCCCCGGTGGGGCTGTTCACCCTCCGAGAGCGGGACTTCGCCGTGATAGGGGACGCCCTGCGGGCGATCAAGGGACTGGACCTGCGGGAGGAGGGCCGCATGCTCGGCCCCACCCGGGACACTGCCTCCCCGGTGGACGGCGGCCTGCGCGACTACTGGTCGGAGAAGATCACGGCCGACGCCGGCTGGACCCTCCAGGCCACCTCCCCCACCGGCACGACCATCCTGGGGCAGGTGGAACCGGAGGAGAGCGAACCCGTGCGCACCACGATGGACCTCGGGGTGCAGACGGCCGCGAAGCGGGCCCTGGAGCCGATCGAGCAGCCCGCGGCGATCGTCGCCCTCAGCGCCTCCACCGGCGGGGTTATCGCCGTCGCGCAGAACGACGCCGCCGACGCCCTCGGCCCCGTCTCGCTGAGCGGGCTGTACCCGCCCGGCTCCACCTTCAAGACGGTGACCACCGCCGCCGCCCTCGAACGCGGCACCGTGGTACCCGACTCCACCGTCGCCTGCCCCGCCACCGCGGAGATCGACGGCCGCGTCATCCCCAACGACGGCAACTTCGCCCTCGGGGACGTCTCCATGACGCAGGCCTTCGCCCAGTCCTGCAACACCACCCAGGGTTTCATCTCCCAGGATCTGGAGCCGGACGACATGAGGAACACGGCGGCGCGCCTCGGGCTGGGCGTGGACTTCACCGCGCCCGGCATGACCACGGTGACCGGCTCCGTCCCCGTCACCGAGCCCGGCGCGGCCCGGGTGGAGGCCGCCATCGGCCAGGGCGAGGTCCTCTCCTCCCCCTTCGGGCTGGCCGTCATGGAGGCCTCCCTGGGCAACAACGGCCGGATGGTGCTGCCGACCCTGATCCAGGGTGAGGAGACCACCGCCGACCAGGACCCCGAGCCGCTCGACCCGGCGACAGTGCGGGCCCTGCGCGCGATGATGGCGGAGACGGTGGACTCCGGGACCGCCGCCAGCCTGAGCGACATCGACGGTCTCGGCGGCAAGACCGGGACCGCGGAGGTCGGGGGCAACCGGCCCGCCCACGGCTGGTTCGCCGGCATCAAGGGTGACCTGGCGTTCTGCACCTTCGTCGCCGGGGCGGAGTCCTCGGGACCGGCGGTGGCGGCCACGGGCCGTTTCCTGCGCGATGACGCGATGTCGGAGTGGCGCTGAGCGGACCCCATCACCCGGGCCGACGCTCACGTCGATCCCCCAAAAGTAGTATTAGTGCAGGTCAGCCCCATTCAGGGGGCGGAAGAGGACGTTCCGGACAAAAGTCCGCGATACCTCGGGTGGTCACGTCAACTTCTGGGTTAAAAAATGAGGGGTCGTTCACTGTCGGTCAACATATTCGAGAAGGTAACCCGGTGTTTTCACGGGAAGCGGGCTGACACGTGGTGAAGATACAAGGAAAGTGACCCTTGACCAGGTAAATTAGTAGTTGTTGATGTCACAATTTGCCTGCTCGAAAGGATCACCTTCAGGGTGAAGACTACCAGCTTCCATGTCGGTACCCCCGCTCCTGCTCAACTGTGCTCGAACGCCGGACTCATGTTATTGGCCGCCACCGCCGACGCCGTCAAAGTCGCCGATGCCATCGACGTGGAACTGGCCGAGTGGCAGAACCCGAACCTGCTGCACACCATGACCGCACTAGCCCTGGCACTGGCCCTCAGCGGGGACGACGCAGGCGATGTTGATCTCCTGGGCCCGTTGGTGGCCACCGGCCTGGTCGACCAGGTGCCGTCGCACTCCACGGTGCACCGCCGCCGCAAGGAACTCGCCGACCACGACGACGAAGCTGCCGGTGCCGGCACAACCGCGGTGCTGGCCGGCATGAAAACAGCCCGTACCGCGGACTGGACCGCCTGCGGTGCCCGCAACCCCGCCGCCGCGGCCAGCACCGATGCTCCGTTGGTTCTGGACCTGGACGCCACGGAAATCCTCGCCCACTCAGACAAGGAAAAAGCGGCCCCGACCTGGAAGAAGCACTACGGGTTCCACCCGCTGTGCGCGATCATCGACCACGGCGACGGGCTGACCGGTGAACCCGCAGCCGTCCTGCTGCGTCCGGACAACGTCGGCTCGAATACCGCCGACGACCACAAGGACGTCCTCGACCAGGCCTTGGCCGCGATCCCCAACCGCGTCGATGGTCAGGAGTGGGGGAAGCGTTTGCTGATACGCACGGATTCCGCCGGCGGATCCCAGGCCTTTCTGAGACACCTCAACCAACAAGGCCTGGCGTATTCGGTGGGGTTGCCGGTGACCTGGCAGATCGGCGACATCGCCTCCACGCTCGGCGAGGGCATCAAACAAGGCATCATCCGCGCGGGCGGTACGGTCAGCGACACCACGGACGCTTATGTCGCAGACATCACTTCCCGGATGCGATCCTGGGCCGGGGAACCACTGGGCATTAACCTCGACAAATACCCCACAGATATGCGGATTATCATCCGAAGCCCTGACGATGGCCTGGAAGGTACGAGGAGACCTGAATGGGGCGATTTTCCACTCGGATCACGGCAGTGTTTATACCTCTGAGCAGTACCGGAGGTTGTGTGAGCAGTTCGGCGTCACCCAGTCGATGGGAGCGATCGGGACGAGTGCGGATAACTCGTTGGCGGAGTCGTTCAACGCGTCACTGAAGCGGGAAGTCCTTCAGGATGAGCCTGTTTTTCCAAGTCAGCTGGTGTGCCGCCGGGATGTGTTTCGGTGGTGCACCCGGTACAACACGAAACGTTTGCACTCATGGTCCGGCTACCGCTCGCCGAATGCCTTTGAAGCCGCCTGATTAGCTGCACTGACTATCATGATCACCGCCTCCGCGGAACCGCACGGCGGGGCCGTCGACCCACTGCGGGCTGTCCCATTCGTCGAACGCGAGCAGAGCCCCGACACCGCACCGCTGCGTGCGCGCCCAATTGCGACCATTGATTCCGCTGCCCCACACCGAAGCAGTTTCACGGTCGCAAGCGTCGTGCTCGTCGCCGCCCTTGCTGTCGCAGTGGGCGCTTTTCGACGGATACTCCTCCAGGGCCGACCCCGGCATCGCTCCATTCACCACGGCTAAAACTCGCCGCGAAGGTAGTGCACCGAGACCAGATTGACTGGCGTCGCAGCGCTATCAGTAGGTCGCGGTCAGCGCTGCCTCGCGTGTGAGGGCCGGGCCTTCGGGCAGGAGACTGAGGATGCTCCACGGAACGGTGTCCACGTGCAGTGCGCCGACGACGTCGAGGTTGTCCCTGGTATCCACCAGATGGCGCTGACCTGAAGCGGACACGACGTGGTAGCCGGCACCGGTGTCGACGCCGACAGCACCGGAGGCTAACCCGACGAAATGGGTCGCGGGGCTGTCACCGGACAGCTCGACCGATCCTGCGGTCAAGACATCCGAATCTGGGGCAACGAGTGCAACAGAGCCTGACTCCGTCACGCACACGGCCGATCCTTGTGGATCAACCCACTCCGGCGCTTTCTCCGGAACGGCGATATCTAGCGGGACTTGGGCATCCGGATACGCGGCAATCTGGGAGGGGGAAGAGGTTGAGGTGGGTGCGGCGGCGTCGATAAGCAACTGCTTCTGTAATTCCGAAACGGGCTGAATGCCGCCATGCTGTGTGACAGCCCATGCTTCGTCGGTGCCGTCGGCGAGCAACAGGCGCGGCAATGGGTGTGGCAGGCGGACCGGCGGAAGTTCGCGGATCGCGGACAGCACCGGCGCACTGATGTCTGCGCGGACGACCCGCGCGTCGATGCCCAGGGCGCGTCGGATCAGCCTGCCCTGTGCATCGCTGTCTGGCGGGAGTTTTGCGCGCCCCTCATTGGTGAGCATCCACTCGTTGCCGCCCTGAGTAACCGCGACAGCCTGCCCGTCGGCAAGCTGCTGCACCGGTTCCCCGGCGACAACCGTGACACGCTCCTCCCCCTCGCACGCCGACCACGCAGCATCCACCGCATCACCCGGCGCGAACATCGCCGGCGCCGTGGCGATACCCAACGGCACACCGCGCGGCATCTCGGTGAGTCGCTCCTCCCCCACGCGCTGCGGCTCCTCCGCACTGCCTGCGATCAGTCGCGCCGACGTCAGGTTCGTCACCGGGTGCACTACCTCCCCGACCCGCACGTACATCGCCCCGTCATTGGCCCGCAGAATCGCCGCCGCGCCCGGATCCGGATTCGGCCGCAACCACGCGAACAGCCCCGATCCCGCCGCGATGAGCGCCACCGCGACCATCCCGAAGATCGCCGAACGACGCCGTGCCGCCAATGGATCATGAATCATCCGGATATCCCCGTAAATGAGCCCGTGCTCCACGCGCCGGCGCATGAAACGGTGCCCCGAAACCTGCGAACGCGTCGTCGGCAACAGCCTGCGCGCCTGCTTTGTCTCCCCCGAAACGGCATGAGTGTGCTGAGCCATGTGGACGCCCCCGTCGATTAGCAATGGCTTCTTTAAACGACGCTAAGCGCATGCGGGGCGGGCTTCAACCCGAAAATGCGCACTGAAGTGCGCAACGCTATTCGACGCCCGCGGCCGCCAGCTCCTCACTCGTCGGAGTCAGCTCAGGCAGCTCGGTGGAGCCGCCGTTGGCGACGGCGTCGCGCTGGAGTTCCTTGATCTCAGCTGGGGTGAGCTGCGCGTTGACGGCGAAGATGGTCACGCGACCGCGCTGGTAGACGGGCGTGACGCCGGGGGTGGTCCACAGGGCCTTGTCCACCTGCCAGTTTTTGGGCCCGGGCCAGAAGGTGTTGCCGGAGGAGACGATGAAGCGGACGCCCAGGTCGGCGGCGGCGTCGTCGGCGGGCGATTTCTCGTTCGGTCGGCCGCGTTCACCGGCGCCGAGTTGGCCGGCGCGGTCGGCGAGCAGGTTCGAGTCGACGCCCAGGCCGCCGTTGGGCCACAGGTAGTGGCGGGCGACTGTGGGCACGCCGTCGATGGCGTAGGCCCAGGAATACCCGTCGGTGGATTCGCCCATGACTAAGCCCTCGTGAGCCTCCGGGCGGGAGGCGAGCCAGGCGTAGGCCGTGAGCTGGTCGTCGTCGACCATGCGGTCGTTGAGGCGGGAGGCGTCGAAGGACATCTTCGCGCCGTCGACGGCGACGGTGGACGCCCAGGCGCCGGTGCCCCACCCGACGAGAACCGCGAGGATAGCGGAGGCAATCGACGTGCCCCACACCCACGGGCGGGTGCCGTAGCGGGCAGCGACGGGAGCGAGCGTGAACACGCGGATGATCATCGCGGCGCCGACAGCGGCACCGGCGATGACGGTCAGCGCCACGACCGTGATGATGCGGTGCGCGGAGTTGTAGTGCGGGGACCCGAGCAGGGTCAAAAGCGGTTCCCACAGTCCGTCGAACGGGTGCAGCGCATGCGCCGCGCTGGCCGTCATGAGCCCGTAGAAGACGGGCGCCCACACCTGCCCGCGCCAGACCACCATGGCGATCGCGCCGAAGCCGGCGAGCCACAGCAGGATGGTCGGGTCGAAGTCGGGGAAGAACTCGCCCACGTGGCGGGTGCTCATCTTGAACGCCTTCTCCCAGGCCTCCCCTGAAGTGACATTCTCGCTGGCGTCCCAGGTGTTCACCTCTTCGGCCTGAGTCTGGCCGGCGATGAGCTGCGGGAGGAACGCCACCGTCGCGCCGAGCGCCGGAATGGCCAGCCACAGGACATCGCTAACACGCGAGCGGTCCGGGCGCCACACCAGGTAGGTCAGCCAGTACAGCAGCACGGCGAGCACCACGACGAGCACCGCGGACGGGTGGACCTGCATCATGCCTAAGAACGCGAACAGCGTCGGCAGGGCCAGCGCGCGGTAGCGCGGCACCTGGTGGAACAACGCGATGACGATGCCGGACAGTCCGATCGCCACGATGTAGGGGCGCATGCCCACGAAATCCGGGATCCACACCAGCACCGGCGAGGCGTACACCGCGATGGCGGCCAGTCCCGCGGCGATCTGCGCGACCATGCCGCGGCCGCGCGCCATCGCCCACGCCAGACCAGCGGCGCCGGCGGTCAGGGCGAGACTCGGCAGCACGATCGACGCGAGGTTCACGGCTTCCACGGGGGCGAGGTCGCCCGCGCTGGCAAACAGCGCCGTCGCCGCGTGGAAAGCGGAAGGATAGAAAAGATCGATGTGCGTTTCGGGGTTCTGCAGCTCGCCCATCCGCGTGGGCGAGGCAATGCCTTCCTCCATGATGAAGCGCACCGCATTGACGTGCCACTGGATGTCCCAACCCTGGACAATATTGTCCAGCTGGCCGGGCACCTTCGACTGGAGTTCGAGCTGCTTGGCGATCAGCATCCACGCGCCAGCCACGACGCCGGCGCCGGGCAGCACCCACGACGGGTCGGCGATACTGCCGCGCCGCCAGTCGCCCGGCCACAGGGCACGCACCCAATTCTTCGCCGCGCGTTTTCTCGCCCGCCGCGCGAACGCGTAGCGCCACCCGGCCGCCAGACACAGCATGAGCACTAAGAAAACGATGAACGACGGCCACCCGAAGCGGATTCCCATCGCGCCGTACATCCAGCTGCCCAACCCGACGATGCCGAAGGTCGCGGGCAGCGACGACGCGGCCGCAGCGGGCAGTTTCGCGCCCGCGACCCACGCGAAGATCAGCCCCGGCAATGTGAATACAGCGATGGCCAACCACACGGCACCGACTGCATCCATGCGCTACCTCCCGGGGGCGACTCGTTCGGACAATTCCTGCCCAAGCAGTCTATTCCGTCGCCCGGGAAGACTCGGAGTGCACCTCCGAAGCGTCGCGCCGGTCGCGCGTCACTGCAGCGCGAGCTGCGAGTTCGTTATCTGCCGGGTAGTCGACGCCGAGGAGGGTCAACCCATTTGCGGGTGCCAAACTCACCGCGGCAGAGCGTTCCTTCTCCCCCAGCAAAGCCGCGGCCCACTCACCGTCGCGCTTGCCGGAGCCGACGTCGAGACACGTGGCCACCAGCGCGCGGACCATGTGCCAGCAGAACGCGTCGGCGACGATGACCGCCTCGTAGAGCTCGGGTTCCTCACCGGTGGACACGTCGCGCCACTCGAACGAGCGGACCTCCCGGATCGTGGTGGCGTGCGGCCGCGCTTTGCAGAACGCCGCGAAGTCGTGCAGCCCGACCACGGCATTCGCGAATTCTTGCGCCGCGTCCAGGTCCACCTTCTTCGGCCACACCGCGGTGTCCCTCACGCGCAGGGGCAGCGCGCCGCCGTCCGCGGTGGTCACCCGGTAGCGGTAGGTGCGCGTCAACGCCGAGAAACGCGCGTCGAAGCCGTCGGGCGCGGCGGACACTGCCGAAACGCGCACGTCGGGATCAAGCAATTTCGCTAATCGACGCACCAACCTCCCCGGATCCCCCTCAATCGACCTCTGGTCCAGTGACGACACCGGAATATCCGCATGCGCCACCTGCCCGGCGGCGTGGACTCCCGCGTCCGTCCGGCCGGCCACCGTCAGCTCCACCGGGTAGCGCAGGATCAGGCTCAGCGCGTCCTCCAGCACGCCCTGCACCGTGCGGAGCTCTTCCCCACCGGCAGGTTTCTGGCGCGCCCAACCGTGGAAGTCCGTGCCGTCGTAAGCGACATCGAACCGCAGGCGCACCATCTCTTCCGGATCGTCCGCACGGTCACCTACAACGTCGAAATCACTTTTTCCTGCGCCCATGCCCCCAACCATAAATGGCGCCACTAGATGCGTTTGAAATCGCTTCACAAAACCCCAGGTCGTATCGTTCCCTGCGGGGTTTCGTAGTTAGAACGGTACTTCTTCGCCCTCAGCGCCAGCCAGGGCGGCGGTCGCCGCCTCGCCTCCGCGACGGGCAGCGCGAGCAGCGGACTCCTTCTTGGAATCGATCAGCTGCACCGTGTCGATGCGCGCCACCAGCGGGTACTGCTTCACACCGTCCTTGTCGGTGTAGACGTCGG
>NZ_KV825954.1:11974-12999 GCF_001835805.1 Corynebacterium sp. HMSC034B08
TCACACCGTCCTTGTCGGTGTAGACGTCGGTCTTGAGCGAGTAGCTCACCGCAACGCGATCGCCGGAGCCGATGCAGCCGAACACACCGGGGTTCGCGGCGTCCTGGACGTAGCCGGTCAGCTCCACGATCTCGCTTTCCACCTTGCCGGTGGCCTTGTTCTTGAAGGTGTTGCGCGCATAGACGCTGAGCTTCACCGTCGCACCGCCGTTTGCGTGCTCGAACAGCTTCGGTGCGCGAGCTGCGTTGCCGACGATGGTGCCGTTGTTGAAGGGGTTGGACATGTTGGTTCTCCTTACGTGAGTGGGTGTGATTTGCCGTGCAATTTGGGTACTTAAGCAGCTGCTTTGCTGCTGCGGGGCGGTTGCGCTGTCGTTACAACACTGCCCAGGGCAGCGGTGTGCCTGCCGCCTCTAGGTCGCGCAGTTCTTGTGCTGCGCCCGGATCGGCGTCCTCGCCGTCGATGCCGTCGGCGAGCTGGTAGAGCAGTTCCAGGTCGGTGTGGGTGATGTCGCGCATCACGTGCCTCCTTGTTCGGATTGGTGGTCAATCCGTCTGTTGGAGACAGCTCTGCTGTCTAAAGGTCACTCCCCTGCCTCGTTGCGGTGTCTGTCGTCGCAAGCCAAGGCCCCGCGAGAAAAAGAAACCCCGTTGCATTGCTACAACGGGGTGTGTGGTGCTACTCGGCAAACAAGATCGTGCGGGTCTTCTCAGCGCCCTCGCGGACAAGCTCGACCATCCGCTCGCCCTGGCCGATATCGGTCAGCTTCGCCACCAGCGACGGGAAGTTCTCGTCTGGCCCGATCTCGGTGGCTCGCTGCGCAGCCACGCCAGCTAGCCCCGGCTGGCCTGTGGCGTGAGCGAGCACGGCAACAGTGGCGGTGAGCTGCGAGCGCATGCCTGGCCAGCTGGTCGGGACAGCGCGCATAACCTTCTCTATGAACGCAAGGCCCGCCTGCGGGTCATCGAGCAGTGCGGCAAGCAGCGTGTCCCGCAAGCGCGGCGTGGTGAAGCATTTCAGCGCCG
>NZ_KV825954.1:13099-17809 GCF_001835805.1 Corynebacterium sp. HMSC034B08
GCTGGTACACAGACCACCAAGCAGCCCCAGTGACGATCTCGGGCACCTGCACCACCCCGAGCAGCGGCGGTAGCGGCGAGGCCCCGCTGGTGAGGTACGTGGCCGTCTCGTCGAAGACCGGCTGCGCAATGTCATCGCTGATCATGTACGCGATAACAGCGTCGAGTTCGAGGTGGTGGACCCACGCTGCGAACCGCCCGCGGCTCTCGGTGAGCTTCTCCACTGCTTCGTCCAGGTCGAACCGTGCGACCGGGCCGAGGCGGACGGTGTCGACGCCCTCGTCGTCGACGAAGAACGCGAGGATCAGCGAGTTGTTCGGGTAGAACCCGAGGATGCCGGGGAGGTTCGCGAGGATCTCGCCGTGGGATGCAAGCGTGTGAGAATGGGTGGACATGGCAGTGCTCCTTTGCACGAATACGGGGTGTATGTGGTCAATCCCGTATTCGGCCCGGCTCTGCCGGTCGCAGGCGTATCCCAGCAGTGCAGCACTCATGTGTGCCGAGCGTCGCTAGCGCAGCCTGATGCCTTCTCGCCGGGTGCGAGCGCTAGCGACGCAGCCTGTGCTTAAGCGTCGGCTTCGATGCGCTTGAGAGCGCGATAGATCGTCGGCCGCGAGACGTTAAAGGTGCGCGCTACAGCGCTGACGGACTTGCCGCCGTCGATAAGCTCCTTGGCCATCTGCGCCTGCTCAGCGCTGAGCTTCGGCTTGGGGCCGGCGACCCTGCCCTGTGCGCGGGCGTGCGCCACGCCCTCACGGGTGCGCTGGACAAGCAGGTCACGCTCCCACTCGGCAAGACTTGCCATGACGTTGATAACCACCTTGTCGGTGGGCTTCGACGTGTCCAGCGCTGGCTCCAACACCTTGACGTTGATGTCACGCTCGGCGAGGTCAGCGATGGTGTTCACGGTGTCCGCGAGGCTGCGGCCGAGCCTGTCCAAGCGCGTGACAACGAGCGTGTCGTCGGGGCGCATGTACGCCAGCGCGTCATCAAGACCAGGCCGTTGCCAGTTGGTGCCGGAGATGGTGTCTGAGTAGATGTGGTCCGGGTCGCAGCCAGAGCCTGAACGCTCAGATGACTTCGAGCCTGACTTCTAGCCTGGAACCGCTGGTAGAAGTAGCTGTATCTGAGGCAATGTCGAAAGAGTCCGAAAGCCTGCACAAGGCAGCAGAAGCATCTAAGAAGGCTCGCAGCGCCCTGCTCCAGGAGAAGGAGTCCAACGAAAAGCTGCTGGAGAAGATACGTGCAGAGCGCAAAAAGTACAACGACGACATGGAAAAGTCGAACACGAACTTTATTAAGGCCTGCATGTCTGCCTCGTGGATTGCAGCCAGTGTTCTCTTCGTTGCTATCGCACTCGTTGCTGTCGGAGCCTTGGGGAACGGGCTGCTAAGTATGCTCGGCATACCCGACGGCGTGTCTGCCTTGTGGGGTCACGTCCAGGAGGCCAACGGCATCGGCCCAACACTGGGCTGGTTGGCGTTAACACTTATCGTCATAGGGGTTCTTATAGCGCTTATGACCTGGATGTTGTCCCAGGCTGCGCCGGGTATTGCTCACTTAGTCGAGGAATACCGTCGCAATCACCCGAGGAAAGAAACGAACCACTAACTAGAACACGTGCACCGTAAAAAGTAAAAATCCCCACAACACAGCGTAGCGGTTAACCGCTACGCTTCTTTTATGCTCTTCCTATGCCCCAACTTTGCAACAGCACCAATAAACTGGCGCCCCGGTTATAAGTTGGGGCGCCAAGTCGATGTGCTCGAGTCGGGGGATGTTAGTGGCCGGTGCCAAGCCGGCCAGACAGGCGGTTCAGCCGGTCCTGACTGGGACCGTCGAGCCCGATAATGGACACGGTTTTGCCTCTGTCCTGGAACTTCTGCGTAATCGCGTCAAAGGTCGCGACCGTGGAGGCATCCCAGATCTCCGCCTCAGTGAGATCAATAGTGATATGACGGGCAGAATCGGTGTAATCAAAGCGATAAACCAGGTCATTGCTTGATGCCCAAAACAACTGGCCATGCACCCGGTAGGTACGAGTATCAATCTCTCCATCGCCGTCGCCGTCGATCTCGGAGACCTTTTCAATGGAAGCGATATGTGCCATCCGACGGGCGAACATGATCATCGCGGTGACCACACCCAACACCACACCAATGGCCAGGTTGCTGGTGGCTAGGGTGGCAATAATCGTCACGGCCATAACAATGGTCTCAGAGACCGGCATGAGTTTAAGGGTGCGTGGATGCACGGAGTGCCAGTCGATGGTGCCGACCGAGACCATGATCATGATTGCCACCAGCGCAGCCATCGGGATCATGCCAACGATGTCGCCCAGTGCCAGGACCAGGACCAGCAGGAACACACCGGCTAACAGGGTGGATAGGCGGGTACGTGCCCCGGATTCGCGGACGTTGATCATGGTTTGACCGATCATCGCGCAGCCACCCATGCCGCCGAAGAAACCGGAGGCAATATTAGCCACCCCCTGTCCCCAGGATTCACGAGTTTTATCGGAGTGGGTGTCGGTGAGGTCGTCGACGAGCTTGGCGGTCATCAACGATTCCATGAGACCGACCACGGCCATGGCCAGGGCATAAGGCGCGATGATCTGCAGGGTCTCCAACGTCCACGGCACGTTCGGAATAAACAGGGACGGTAAGGTCTCCGGCATCTTGCCCATGTCCGAGACCGTCGGGACAGTCAAACCGGCGGCAATGACCAAACCGGTGAGCACGATAATCGTGACCAGCGGGGCGGGGATCACACTGGTGAGCTTGGGGAAGAAAATCATGATCACCACACCCAAGCCGACGAGTGGGTAGACTATCCAAGGCACATCAATGAGGTGTTCGAGTTGGGCGGTGAAAATCATAATGCCCAGTGCATTGACGAAACCCAGCATCACCGATCGGGGGATAAAACGCTGAAGTTTCGCCACACCGAGGGCGCCGAGCACGATTTGTAGGACACCGCCCAACAGGACGGTGGCGATGAAATAATCCATCCCGTAACCACGCGCCACAGGAGCAATGACTAGGGCAATAGCCCCGGTGGCGCCGGTGATCATTGCCGGGCGGCCACCGGTAAAGGCGATCGCAATGGCCATGACTACCGAGGAAAACAGACCCATGGCTGGGTCAACACCGGCAAGGATGGAAAAGGCAATGGCCTCAGGGATCAGCGCCAGGGATACCGCCAGTCCGGCCAGAATCTCTATACGGATACGGGCGGGGGAAGAAAATGCGTAACGGAAGGATGCGATGATCCCGGTAGGGGCATCAGCGCCGTCTGGACTCAGGAGGGGGCGGGGGGCTGCCGTGCTAGTTTCAGTCATAGATGTCCAATCTTTGAGGGGATAGGTAACTGGGCGAACGCCCGAAAGGAATCCAACCCTCTAGTAACTTTAGGTTTGGTGATGGTGGTCATGGTAGCGGGAGTTTTACTCAACCGCCAACCCAGGCACAGGAACCCGTGGGCAACATCACCGTGAAGGAGAACAGGCAATGCAAAACAGTAATTTCAAGATCGGCGAGGTCGTTGACCAGACGGGGTTGTCGATTCCCACCTTGCGTTATTATGACAACGTCGGCCTGATTACCCCATCGGGGCGTAGCCCTGGTGGGTTCAGGCTTTATAGTGAGGCTGATGTACGTCGTGTTTTGCTGGTGCGACGGATGAAACCGCTGGGGTTTACTCTGGATCAGATGCGGGAATTCCTGGAAGCTGCGGAGATTCTTCATAGTTCAGATGGCGGGCAGGAAAGTGATACCGCACAGCAGGCACGGAGTAATGCCAAGGCCACCCTTGCCGACATTCGTGAGGAGACGCGCACCCGCTACGAAAAGCTACGCAAGCAAATTGCCTACGCTGAGGAATTCCTCGATCTGGTCAACACCCTGGCACCCTAAACTGCCCCCATCCTTCGCAGGGAGAAAAAGACCATCGTATTGAATGCGCTCTGTCGAATCGCGTTCCAGATGAAGTGGACGAACGCCCGCGGCCTCTCCGGAGTGGATGGCGATAGTACAGAGGACTTCTGAAATCCGTGCAGACGACTCCTCAAAACGACACAGTCATCCAAGGTCACAAAATCGAAAATTGTCACTTAACCCCATCACTTCCAAACCGGCTTAAGTGACAAAATGCCATCGCTAAAGTCCCGATTTGAGTCCCAGGACGTGCGCCTTAAGAGAAATAACCAAAGCCCCTACCAGTGTTTCTCCTGGTAGGGGCTTGGAAGTTGGTAGCGGGGGCAGGATTCGAACCTACGACCTCTGGGGTAACAAGAGCCGTGTCATACTTCGGGTTAAGCGACAAAATGTGTGTCTGCTATCGGCGTGTCGCGGGGGTTAGATGTGGCCTTTTTGGATGCCGATTGAGTGTGTGTACTCGGTATCGATACCGTTGTCGTAGAGGGCTGGTCGTCCTGTTTCATAGTCGGCTTGGTTCTCGTTTCGGGTCAGGGTTGTAACTTTGGCGAGTTGGTTCTGGCCCCAGTTGGACTGTCTGGCGATTTCTATTGGATCGCCAGGCAGTTCCGTTTTCAGATACAGCCACCAATCCAGCATTTTGCGTTGGTGCTCACCTGATCTGCCGCGATGAGTTCTCGCAAGGAGCTTCAATTGGGCGTTGATGCCGCCTTCAAGGCTGTTGGTGGTGGATTTGATCCGTTGCGGCTTAAGCACGTCTTTCGGGGGCTTGAGGT
>NZ_KV825955.1:0-472 GCF_001835805.1 Corynebacterium sp. HMSC034B08
CCGGCGCGGTGAGCAGCACGCGGTCCACACCCTTGGCCTGCAGGTGCTGGGACAGACCCTCGCGGTCGCGCCACACGCCAGTGTTATCGACGACGATGGCGTTGTTAATGCCGTACGCCGTGTAATCAATCTCAGCCGGGTCGTTGGCGTAGATCATCTGGATCGGGGTGCCATTGGCCCAGATGATTTCCTTCTCCTCATCAACGGTGATCGTGCCGTTGAACGCACCGTGGACAGAGTCACGTCGCAGCAGGGAGGCACGCTTGATGATGTCAATGTCACCCTTCTTGCGCACCACCACCGCACGCAGGCGCACACCGCCGTACATTGCCTCACGCGCGATCAGGATGCGGGCGAGCAGACGGCCAATGCGACCGAAGCCGTAGAGCACAACGTCGCGTGCATCGAGCTCGGAGGAGGTACCGATGACGTCAGCGAGCTGCGCGTCCAGGAAGGCACGCAGATCCTTCTC
>NZ_KV825956.1:0-218 GCF_001835805.1 Corynebacterium sp. HMSC034B08
TTTCCACATTGCCTTTCTCATGGCCTGAATACGGGTTGCAGTAACGCGACCGAGTCCGATAGTGCGCTTTAAACGCGGCGAAGAGCTCTGATTCGACAACCTTCGGGCCGACACGGCGTCCAATAGCAGTAGCGTTATCGAAGACCATCTCAGTCGGCACTCCGCCGGCAGCATCGATGACATCCAGCAATCCGGTAATGACACACTCGGCGGTTTCA
>NZ_KV825957.1:0-202 GCF_001835805.1 Corynebacterium sp. HMSC034B08
CTCCGCGATGGCAGCAGTGCTGGCCGGCGCGCTGGCAGGAACTAGACACAGCGCAGACCCCGGCCCGTGTGTTCGAAGCCGTAGCAGGAATCCTGCCCGCGGCCTGAGGCCCTACCCACCAGAGAAACGAGAAAAGCCCATGCTCAGATCCGTTCATACCCGTATCGCCTCCGCGATGGCAGCAGTGCTGGCCGGCGCGCTG
>NZ_KV825958.1:0-567 GCF_001835805.1 Corynebacterium sp. HMSC034B08
ATCCATAAGGTTATGCAGTTTGTATGCGCAGGTAAAACGTGTGCCGGTGCTACGAGTTTTTGGCGGGATTGTTCAACGTTTTTTCTGGATTGTTCAACGCTTTCACCCTGGTTAACGTCCGGATTGTTCACCAATCCAACCCACAAGCACCACCGGCCGGAAGGGTTGTTGAACGATCTGATTTGCCTTGGGTGCACTTCGTTGAACAATCTTTATGCATGCATAGTATGCGGTTTAAGGGTGTTTTCAGCCAACACCCGCCCGTTTGAATCGCGACCTGGGGAAATGCCGGAACAGCACTTCAAAACAGCCCTAAAATGGTCGGAAGGATTGTTCAACGACTGTGAAAACGGCTCGAAATGGGTGTGACGTGCGGATTGTTCAGCAATCCGCACCACCTGCTTACCCCCGCAAATTACCCCCGCTTTAGGAGCACACACGCAACAATAGCCTTCGAGACACGAAAAACAGGGCGCTTTAGCCCTGTGCTGCTAGTACGTTTCGCGCCCAACTAGCCGATGAGCCCACTAATAAACACCATGCCCAACACGACCTGGACAAACACCA
>NZ_KV825958.1:667-39190 GCF_001835805.1 Corynebacterium sp. HMSC034B08
AACAACCCCAACACCACCAGGGCAAACACAGAGGTCAAAACGAGACCGTCTAGCAGCATCACAAGCCCAGCTAGACGATCAGCCCACAGACCAGGAGAACACCACCCCACCATCCGCCCCAACCCCAATCCGACGCCATATATAGGGACACACCCACACCCCACCATCCGCTCCACGGAAGGCAAACAAAAAGCCCGCCTCCACAAAAACGGAGGCGGGCGGCGCTTGGCTTACTTGCCGAGCTTACGACGCTGCACACGAGTGCGGCGGAGCATCTTGCGGTGCTTCTTCTTCGACATACGCTTGCGGCGCTTCTTAATAACTGAACCCATAAGGCTTCCTCTTTTCTAACGTTGCTTCGTACGTACGTGGTCGGCACGACCGCTTGCGCGGAACAGTGGGAGGTGCACACTCCCACAGGTTGTGGCCAACCTGAACACGCCAAGCATACAGGCGTGCAGACCAGCAGCCAAAAACCGAAAACGCCCGTTCCCCCACTGAAATCAGGTGGGAACGGGCGTTTCGTAGGGGTCTGGAGTGGTTTTACCCCACGTCGTAGACGGAGGACTCCAGGTATTCGTTCACCGCGTTTTCGTTGACACGGAACGAACGGCCTACGCGGACGGCAGGCAGTTCGCCGGAGTGAACGAGGCGGTAGACGGTCATCTTGGAGACGCGCATAATCTCCGCGACTTCGGCGACCGTCAGGAACTTTCCTTTATCTTCATTAACCACTTAATTCTTACCTCTCGGCACGCAAACGCGCTGCAGGCTTCCCCTCCCGCAGGACGAACACGCACGTGCTCCAACCACCCTAACGTGAAACATGGGTTGAGTGCGACTTAAGGGAGAGAATTTTTTCAGAGTGCAGGTAGTGAACACACAGCATCAGTTGTGACGGGTGTGACTACCGGGGTTATTCCTCGCCAAGTTCCTTCGACCGGCGCGCACAGGCCTCCATCGCGCGGTAGAACGCACCACGCAGACCGGACTCCTCCAACTCGCGGATTGCACGCGCGGTTGTGCCTGCCGGGGACGAAACGTTGGCACGCAACTGCACGGGCCCATCCTCGCCTTCCAGCATCGCGCCTGCACCGGCCGCGGTGGCCTTAGCCAGACGCTCCGCAAGGTCGCGCGGCAGGCCGAGGGACACGCCCGCGTCCACCATCGCTTCGGTGACAAGGAAGAAGTACGCAGGGCCGGAGCCGGACACTGCGGTCACTGCGTCGATCTGCGGTTCGGTGACGGTGACAACCTCGCCGGCGGCGGCGAGCAGTTCATCGACGGTCTGCCGCTGCTCGTCGTCAACGAAACGCCCGTAGGTCACCGCAAGCACGCCCTTACCGACGAGCATGGGCGTATTCGGCATAACGCGCGCGATCGGGGCGCCTGCGAGCGCCACTGCCTCTTCCATCGCTGCCAGCGTGATACCTGCTGCCATGGAGACCAGGACCGGGGTGTTGTCGGCGTCGCCAAAGCCTTCGCCAATTTCGGCGATGACGTCGAGGATGCCCGCGGGTTTCACGCACAGGAACACGACGTCGGCGTGCTGTACGGCTTCGTGGTTGTCGTTGGTGGTGCGCACGCCGTAGCGCTCACGCAATACTTCGCTGCGTTGCGACGACCTATTCGTCGCCGTGATCTTCTCCGGGTCGTAACCGGACTGGATCAGACCCGACAGGAGCGCTTCGCCGATATTTCCGGCGCCAATAATTGCGATGTTTGCCATGGTTGCCATGTTTAGATCAACGCGGGCCCAAATGCCATAACTGCTGCAGCGATACCTGCAAGCGCCATGTTCAGGCCATCACGTCCGGTGCGCATCGCACGCACACCGAAGACCACGCCGACCACTGCGACGATGCCAAGCAGCACCGCGACAACTGGGATGACGTGCGCCCACAGCCACTTGAATGCCAGGAACCCAAGCACACCAAGCAGCACGCCCAGGCCAACGAGCAGCACCATCAGAATCGGGTTGATGGAGACGTCCTCGACTTCGATGTCGCGGACGTCCTCATCAGGCAGGTCGTTCTCGAACAGGTCGAGCTCCGCATCCTGCTTATCGACGACTACCTCCTCTACCGGCTTCTCCTCCGACTGAGGAGCCGCCACAGCAGCCGCAGCTGCCGCAGGTGCCGTGGCCTGTGCTGCAGGCTTCTCCGCAGGCTTCTCTACCTGCTTCTCCGCCGGTTTCCCTGCAGGCTTCTCCGCAGGCTTCTCCGCCGGTTTCCCTACCGGCTTTCCTGCCGGCTTGGCAGCGCCTTCGCGCACGACCGGAATGACGTGGGTGTCGTCTTCGGCAGGCGGAGCCTGAGTCGGCTTCGCCTTGGCCACTGCCTCTTCAGGCTTCTCCTGCTTGGCAGGCTTCTCTGCAGGCTTCTCCTGCTTGACGGTCTTTGCCGGTTCGGCGGGGGCGTCGATAGGCACGCTCGAGTGCTTCGCCTCGACAGGTTTGACGTTGACCTTCTTAAAGGAGTCGGTGAGCTCGGCGACCGAAACGCCACCGTCTTCGAGGCTGCGGCGGCGCCGGGGGCGTCGTGTGGCCGAAGGATTTTCCTTCTCGGCGCGCGCGAGGAGCTCGGCTACCGTGAGCTGCTTGTCGGCCATTTACTCGTCGTCTCCTTTATCGGCATTCAAACCGCCCTGGTCGATGCGTTTCAGAATCACGCCTTCACGCAAGGCCCACGGGCAGATCTCCAACTTATCAATATTTAGTGCGCGCATTGCAGCCTCGGCAACGAGGGCACCGGCGACGATCTGGTGGGATCGGTCCGCATTGATGCCTTCGAGCTCCGCACGGTCCGCTGCTGTCATGCGTGAAATGAACGCGATGAGCTGGCGCAAACCGGGTGCGGTGAGGGTGCGCTGCACGAACGGACCTGCCGACGATGGTGCTGCACCGGTAAGGCGGGCAAGGGAGCGGAACGTCTTCGACGTACCCACCGCCAGGCCTACCTCGCCGAGTGCTTTAAATTCTTCGGCGGGGCCGGCGAGTTCCGCGTCGATGTAGTCGCGCAGCATGTTGATCTTCTTACGCTCTGGCGGGTCGGTGTCGAACCACTCGTGGGTCAGACGGCCAGCGCCGAGGTCCAGCGACACTGCCAGGTCCGGCATTTCTTCGGTGCCTGAGGAAATCTCGAGCGAGCCACCGCCGATGTCCAGGTTGGTGATGCGGCCGGCGGACCAGCCGTGCCAGCGGCGGGCGGCGAGGAAGGTCAGGCGTGCTTCCTCTTCGCCGGAGAGGATCTCCAGATCCACGCCGGTTTTCTTCTTCACCTGCTTCAGCACGTCCTCGGAGTTCGTCGCGGAGCGTACTGCCGAGGTGGCGAAGGCAAGGACCTCTTGGCACTTGAGATTGTTGGAGAGGTCGGCTGCTTCCTGGCAGGCGTCGACAAGTTTGTCGATGCCTTTTTGTTCGATGTTGCCTTTCTTATCCAGCAACTCGACAAGCCGCAGCGGCTGCTTCCAGTCACTCATCGGGGTGGGGCGTCCGCCACCGTATGCATCGACCGCCACAAGATGGACGGTGTTGCTTCCGACGTCTAATACACCTAATCGCACCACCTCAGCGTAACGGGTCTACGGTGTGCAAGTGTGAATCAACCAGCCCCGAATCCTGTTTTTCTTGGCTTTCCGGCAGATTCCCCGGCAGGTCGCTCCATTGCGGCAGGCAGGGAAACGGCCCAGGAATTCCCGCGCGAATGGTTTGAGTTTGTCCACCCGGAGGACCCTGACCACACGTTTTCGCTAGATCTGACCTGGCTCGAGTCCACGTGGTCATGCCGCTTTGGCACGTCACAGTGCCTGGGTATCGACGAATCCAACCAGGCGGTCGGCTGCTGCATCCACGGCGCATACATTGCCGACGAAGAAGACCGCGACACCGTATATAACTCCGTTGCGTTGATGCCGGCGAAGTACTGGCAGTTGCGTCCGGCCGACACGGATGAGTTCTTCAAGGCCGACGACCCCACGTGGCTCGAGCCGTGGCTGGTGTGGGACGACAGTGACGAAGAGGACGACGGCCCACACATCAAGACGAAGGTGGTCGACGGTGCCTGCATCTTCGCCAACCGCCCCGGCCACCCGACCGGTGCGGGCTGTGCGCTGCACCAGTGGGCGATGGCGGAAGGCCACAACATCGTTGGCACTAAGCCGGAAGTGTGCTGGCAGGTGCCGTTCTCCCGCGAGGATGAATGGCAAGAGCGTAGCGACGGCCACGAGATCCTGCGCACCACCATCGGTGAGTACGACCGCCGCCAATGGGGCGACGGCGGCGAGGACTTCGACTGGTGGTGCACCGCCTCACCGCAGTGCCACACCCCGAACAACGGCAGCCTCAAGCCGATTTGGCAGTCCATGAAGGACGAGTTGATTGCGCTGATTGGTGAGGTCCCGTATGCGATCGTCGCAAAGCATTGCGAGGCTCGCGCGAACCTGCCGCAGGAGGCGAAAGCCACCCACCCCGCGACGGATCAGGCCTCGAACTTGTAACCCAGGCCGCGCACGGTAACCAGCTGAGTGGGGCGCTTCGGCTCCGCCTCGATCTTGGAACGCAACCGCTTGACGTGCACGTCCAGGGTCTTGGTGTCGCCCACGTAGTCGGCGCCCCAGATGCGGTCGATCAACTGGCCGCGGGTGAGCACGCGGCCGGCGTTGCGCATGAGGTACTCGAGCAGGTCGAACTCTTTGAGCGGCATGGGCACCGGCTGGCCGTCCACGAGCACCGTGTGACGGTCGATGTCCATGACCACCCGGCCGCCCTTCAGCAGCTGGTCGTCGGCCTCCTCCACACTTTCCGCCTCCGGACCGCGGCGCAGCACCGCGCGGATGCGGGCGACGAGTTCGCGGGTGGAGTACGGCTTGGTCACGTAGTCGTCCGCCCCCAGCTCCAGGCCGACAACCTTATCGATCTCACTGTCACGCGCCGTGACCATAATGATCGGCACCGACGACTCCGCACGCAGCTTTCGGCACACCTCCGTGCCACTCATTCCCGGCAGCATGAGATCCAGCAGAACCAGATCGATGTCTTCAGAGTCGAAGAGCTGCAGCGCCGTCGGACCGTCCGGCGCGATCTTGGTCTCAAACCCTTCCTTGCCCAGCAAAAACGCGAGCGGGTCCGATAAGTTCTCTTCGTCCTCGACGATAAGGATGGTCGTCACTGCTGCTCAAGTTCCTTTCTGCCAGCAGAGGCGTGAACAGATTCCGGGTCAAAGATCGGCAACTCAATGGTGAACGTTGAGCCGGTGCCGGGCCTAGACCACACGGTTATGTTACCGCCATGGTTGGCAACCACGTGCTTGACAATCGCCAGTCCCAGGCCAGTGCCACCTGTCGAGCGAGAACGGGCCTTATCCACCCGGTAGAACCGCTCAAACACGCGTTTTTGGTCCTCGGGCGCAATGCCGATGCCGCGGTCCGTGACACGGATCAGCACCGCTTTGTCGCGCACCGTTTTCTGCGTGATGCTCACCGGCTGCCCATCCGGCGAGTAGTTGATCGCGTTGGATATCAGGTTGGCCACCGCCACTGTGAGCATCGACTTGTCGCCGAGCACGTACAGCCCAGTGGGGGCGCCACGGTTGATCTCAATCTTGCGGTTTTCGGCGGTGACGTGGTTGCGGATGACGGCTTCGTCGATGATGTCGTCGACACGCACTGGCGCCATGTCGGGCAGCGCTTCCGCGCCTTGCAACTTCGACAGCGCAATCAGGTCCGTGATCATCTCCCCCATGCGGTGCGCTTCCTTGTGCAGTTTCCCGCCGAAGTATTCGACCATCTCCGGGTCAGTCGGATCTTGTAGAAGCGCCTCCGCCAGCAGCGACATGCCACCGACGGGGGTTTTGAGCTCGTGCGAGACATTTGCGACGAAATCACGCCGCGCGTGCTCCATCCGCACATTCTCAGACTCGTCGGAGCCGTAAATGATCACCGACGAGTTATCCGTCAGCGTCAACGGAGCAACTACCGCGCGCACGTTACGGATGCGGTTACCGGTGGTGCGCTGTGGCATCTCCATGTCGATGACACGTTGCTCCGCATCGTCCATCACCTGCTCCGCAACGTCGAGTACGCGGGGGTTGACGGTGCCGTCGTGCACAAGCGACATGTCGTGGGCACGCGCGTTGGACAGTTGCACCTTGCCATTTCTTCCAACGACGACGATGCCGGTGGGCGATCCCTGTGTCACCAGGTGCAACATATCGCTGACAGTGCTCACGCCAGTGTCTTCATCGTGGTCGTCCGCACTGTTTCGGGCATACCAACGCAATGCCCGCCGCCCGAGATGGGCAGCGGGGACGGCGACGAGCGCGCCGAGAATAAACGCAAGAACTGGCGACACAGCCTAAGCGCTACTTCTTGCCCTGGTTAGCCACAGCGGCAGCGCCAGCAGCGGCAGCCTCCGGGTCGAGGTAGGTACCGCCCGGGTTGAGCACCTTGCCGCGCTCGCCGATTTCGTACAGCAGCGGCATGCCCGTCGGGATGTTCAGCGCCGCAATGTCCTCGTCGGAAATGCCGTCGAGGTACTTCACCAGCGCACGCAGAGAGTTACCGTGCGCTGCGACCATGACAGTCTTGCCCTGCAGCAGCTGCGGCAAGATTGTCTCCTCGTAGTACGGCAGGAAGCGACGCACAACGTCCTGCAGGCACTCGGTGCGCGGCACCTCCGGCAGGAACGCGTAGCGCGGGTCGTTGGTCTGCGCGTACTCGTTATCGATGTCAATCGCCGGTGGCGGAGTGTCGTAGGAACGACGCCACTCCATGAACTGCTCATCGCCGTACTTGTCGCGGATCTCCGCCTTGTTCAGGCCCTGCAGCTTGCCGTAGTGGCGCTCGTTGAGGCGCCAGTTGCGCACAACCGGGATCCAGTGGCGGTCCGCTGCGTTCAGCGCAATGTTGGCGGTGCGGATCGCGCGACGCAGCAGCGAAGTGAACACGATGTCCGGCAGGACACCCTTTTCAACCATGAGCTTGCCGGCGTTGACGGCTTCGCGCTCGCCCTGCTCTGTCAGGTCGACGTCCACCCAGCCGGTGAACTGGTTCGACTTGTTCCACTCACTTTGACCGTGACGTACAAGAATCAACTTTCCGTTACCCATGACTTTAAGCATGCCACGAAAGAGGTTTAGTGTCGTGGGCATGCTCAAGGTTTTTCGCTACGCCGCCGCGGTTGCTGTCGCCGCGGCACTGACCACTGCCCCATCTGCTGCCGCAGCGCCTGCGCTTGCCGCCCCCGGCGCGCCTGTGGCCACGCTGTTTCAGGGCTCTGATTCCTTTGCCAACACCTCGCGCTGCAGCCAGGGCCCTTCCGGTGTGGTGCGCACCCCTGACGGGCAGACGAAGCGGATCATGATCACCGCCGCGCACTGCTTCGACGTGGACGATAAAACGGTGCGCCCGGAGGTGTACGCGCCGGTACGAAGTGGTGGCGGGGTGCGCTACCCGCACGTGGGCACCATTGATACGCAGCGCAAGAAGTTCGAGCTGGGCAACGGCGAATTGATGGACTTCTACCGCATTATCGACGAGCCCGACTGGGCCATGGTCCGCCTCGACCCAGGCGTTTCTGCCTCCGGCTGGTCCACCTCCCGCGACCAGTGGGGTTCTGCACCTTCCCGGAACGTGGCGATCACCGGGGTGAAGGACTACCGCAGCCTGGGCAACGAGCTGATCAGCTTTGACAACTTTGGCCAGCCCATCTGCAAAGACGGCATGCGCACCGGCCGCTCGTGCGGCACCCAGGTGTTCCGTACACAGAACTTCATCTGGCACGTCGGGTTGAACTACGCCTCGGGTGATTCCGGCGGCATCAACTACGACCCGCGCACGGGCGAGGCCATCGGGTTGACCGTCATCGGATACGGCCCCTTCGGCAACTCCCAGCAGGTCGATCGTGCGCTCGAGTCCGCCTACGGCATCCCCGACGGTCAGGTAAATCAGGCGTTTACTCCTGCTGAGCCGGCGCCGCGCGCGGAGTTTGCGACGCTTCGCGACGAAATCGCCCAGCACAACCCAGCCGCCGCCAACAAGCCCGCGCCGGCACCGTCGAAGTTCCACAAACTCACCGGCGCAGTCAACGGTGCCCAGGCTGATGCTGCTCGCCTCGCCGGGGAGGCGCAGCGTCTTCCCCAAGCAGCAGACCCGGTTGCCGCAGCGCAGGAGCTTGCCGGACGTGCGGGTGCCGCAGCCAACCAGCGTGCAGGTGAGATCAGCGCCGCCGTGAACGCGATCATCCGCTAGTTGCCGCCGGGGATCCGGGGAGCCTCACAGGGGTCGTAACCGTCGAGCGCTTGCTTATAGACGCCCGCGAGCTGGTCTGCCGACGCCGCCCAGCTAAACCGGGCCGCGTGGCGGACGGCGGATTCGCCCATGTGGATGCGCGTGGAGTCGTCGATAAGCAACCGCTCCAGTGCATCCGCCCACTCGTTGGTGTCGTGACTGCCCACCAGCAGGCCGGTCTCCCCGTCACACACCGCGATCGGGAGCCCGCCGACCTTCGCCGCCACCACCGGCGTACCTGTGGCCTGCGCTTCCACGGCGACCAGGCCGAAGCTTTCGTTGTAACTCGGCACCGCGACGACGTCCGCTGCTTGGTAGATGCTGACGAGTTCTTCAGGCGGACGCGGGCCAAGGAAACGCACGGTGGCACCCAGCGCCTCCTCGTCCGCGATCGCACGGTAGTGCTCCACCGACGAACCGGACCCGCTCGCCCCACCACAGATGATCACGCGCAACGGACCTTCGACGCTGCCGCGGCGCACGACCTCCCCCATCGCACGCAACAACACCTGCGGGCCCTTGAAATCCTGCAGCCTGCCGACGAACGCAACCACCTTCGCGTGCAACGGAATGCCCAGGTGGCGGCGTGCAAGTTCCGTGTTGCGGTTCGTGCCAGGGGTGAACAGTTCCGTGTCCGCACCAGGGCTGACCACGGAGATCTTCGACGGGTCCACGTCGTAGAAGCGGGCAAGCTCGCTGGTTTCATCCTCGGTGTTGACCACGAGCGTTTCGGCGTTGTCCACGAGTTGCTGCTCACAAATACGGCGCGCCTCCGACTCCGAGCCACCCACACCGTAGGCGTTTTTCACCGCCGCCCACGTATGCCCGGTGTGCACCAGCGGCACCCCAGCAAGGTCGGCGAGCAACCACCCCACCTGGCCGGAGAGCCAGTAGTGGGAATGGATCAGGCCGTAAGAGCGCTCGTCTGCTCGGCAGAACTGCACCACCCCGCCGGCGAACGCAGCGAGTTGGGTCGGCAGGTCTTCTTTCTCCAGCCCCTCATACGGCCCGGCGACGATATTGATCACCCGGTAGCCTGGCTCGACCTCGACGATCTCGCCCTGGCTGGGCCGCGTCGCACGGGTGAACACATCCACCTGCGTGCCCTGGCGGGCCAGTTGGGTCGCAATGTTGTGAACGTAGACGTTCATGCCACCGGCATCACCGATTCCCGGCTGCTCGAGCGGAGAGGTGTGCATTGAAATCATGGCGACGCGCATGCGGGCCAGATTAGCGCGGCGCAAAACCCTGCGTCACTGCGCGTTGGTATGGCTTTGCAAGTCTTCCTCAGCGAGCTGTTTGAGAACCACCTCGAGCGGTGTCCTCGTTCCGTCGTCCTCCTCACGGGCACGGCGTAGCAGTTCGCGGTCAGCGACCTGCTCTAGCTCTTCCAACAGCACCAAGTCTTCAACCGGCACGATAGCTGCAGCAGACTTCCCGTTCCGGGTAATCAACACCCGCTCACCTGCATAATTCGCTCGGTCAACCGTCTCACCTAAGCGATTCCGCAATTCAACAAGCGCAATTGCGTCTTCCGGCGCTTTCACAGTGCACCACCCCTTCATCCATACTGTGTACAGTTGGTACACACTGTACACATTTTCTAGGGGGTGTCAATGAAATACCAAGTCGAGCTCACCAACCAAGCCAGTCGTGACCTCAGAAAAATTCGACGAAGCGACCGAAACACCTTCGAGCGAATTACCGAAGCCTTACAAGCGCTCTCCGCTAATCCATTCCCCGCCGGTTGTGTCCGATTAACCGGCTACGACGATTTCCGAATCCGGGTTGGCGGGTTCCGGATCATCTACTCAGTTCAGCAAAAAGTCGTTCTAGTGGAAGTACTGCGCATCGCGCCGCGTGGCGAGGTCTACAAAGGCCTTTAGTGCGCCGCGTGCCGGTGCCACGCACCGAAGTCCGCCGCCACCGTAGCCGCCAGGTGCTGATAGGACTTCAGGGTTGCCGCGGCCATGCGCTCCAAATCGACGACCGCACCTTCCGCCAGGTGCCTGTCGTACGGGATCGTGTGTACCGCCCGCGTACGCGAGGCGAAGTGTTCGGTAACCTTGCCCATATCGATGGTCGGCTTGCCCGGTGCGGATGAGGAAACGACCACGACAGCGTTGGCGGCCAACTGGTCGTAGCCGTGGAGGTTGAGCCAGTCGAGGGTCGCGGATGCGGACTGCGCGCCGTCGAGAGCAGGTGAGGTGACCAGCACAAGCGCGTTGGCCAGGTCGAGCACGCCCGCCATCGCGGAGTGCATCAGGCCGGTGCCACAGTCGGTGAGAATGACGTTGTAGTGGTGCTGCAGGATGTCGATGGCGTGGCGGTAGTCGGCTTCCGAAAACGCCTCGGAGACCGCCGGGTCTCGCTCGGAGCCGATCACCTCGAGCCGCGATGCTGCCTGGTTAGTAAAGGCACGGACCTGCGGGTAGCGGTGCGTTTCCGGCGCGTGGAGCAGGTCACGGATGGTGGCCGGTGGCGCGGTTGCTGCGCGTTGGGCAAGTGTGCCCAGGTCCGGGTTGGCGTCGATGGCGATGACGCGATCCCCACGGGTCTGTGCGAACACGCCTCCAAGGCCAACGGTGGTTGTGGTCTTGCCGACGCCACCTTTCAGACTCATCACCGCAATGCGGTAGTCGCCGCGCAGGGGCGCACGGATGGCGTCGATAAGCTGCTGCTCCTCGAGCTCTTTGCGCGAACCGCCCGGGTTGATGCGACCACGAGTGGCGGTGTGGATCATTTTGCGCCAGCCCTGTTTCGGCGGCGATTTCACCGGATCCACCAGGTTGGTTTGATCGAGCACCTCAGGTGGTGTGAGTTCAAGCTCCGGCATGGCAACAGCGTCGCGAAGCGTGGCGTCATGGAACGTGGTCATGAAAAATCCCCCCGTATTTCCCCAAATATGTGATGCGGGCAAGTGTAGATGATCAATTTCTTGCGCGCACCCATTCACAACCTACGCAAGAGTAAGTTATACTCCGCAACACACTTGTATACACCTGACCACAACCGAGAGGATGCAATGGGCGCCGCAGACACACAGGCCTGGATTGAGCAATACGCCGAATGGACGAACCCGCGTCCCGAAATCGGCACAGATACGCTCGTGAGCTGGTTCAACCGGGCCGTGGCCACCCAACCGCACAGCGCCGCAACATGGTTCATGGGCAAGGAGCTCACCTACGCCGAGCTCAACGATCACGTCGGCAGCGCGGCAGCCGGCTTGGCCAAACTCGGCATCCAGCCTGGGGACCGCGTTGCGGTTGCGCTACCCAACTGTCCGCAGCACGTCATCGCAGTCACGGCAATCCTGCGACTGGGCGCGGTCGTCGTCGAACACAACCCGCTCTACACCGCAGACGAGCTCGAGCCACAGTTCAACGACCACAGAGCAAAGATTGCGATTGTCTTCGACCGTGAAGCGGACACCTTCCTCTCCCTGCGCGGACGCACCCCGCTGGAAACCGTTGTGGCCGTCAACATGATCGACGAAATGCCAACGCGCCTCAAGGCATTGCTCGCACTGCCAATCCCGCCAGTAAAGAAGAAGCGCGCCGAGCTCAGCGCCCCCGCACCAGGGACCATGAACTTCACCGACCTCCTGCGGACGCGTTCGCGCACGGTGCACCTGCCACCGATCGAACCGGAAACCACCGCCTTTATCCTCTACACCTCAGGCACCTCCGGGAAACCTAAGGGTGCGCCACTGTCGCACCGCAATATCGTCTCGGTCCTCAAGGCGGGCATCGAGTGGCTGGAGGACTGGGGTGCGGTGCGCGAAAAGGTGCTCGCCGTGCTGCCGATGTTCCACATCTACGGCCTTGCGTTGAACTACGGCCTGCCACTGACGGTCGGCGGGCAGATCGTGCTCGTGCCCGCACCGCAGCCGCAGTTGTACCAGTCGGCGATCCTGAAAACGCGGCCTACGATGCTGCCGGGCGTGCCCACGCTGTACGCCAAAATCATCGAATGGGCGAAGAAAGACAACGTCGACCTTTCCTCGATTCACACGTCAATCTCCGGCGCATCCACCCTGCCTGCAGAGACGATCGAACTGTGGGAAAACACCACGGGCGGGCGCCTCATCGAGGGCTACGGCCTGACGGAAACCTCGCCGATCCTCGCCGGCAACCCCCTCGACGGCACACGTCGTCCGGGCTACATCGGTCTCCCCTTCCCCAATACGGAGATCCGCATCGCTGACCCGGACGACCCCTCTCGCACCATGTCCGACGGCGAGCCAGGCGAGCTGCTCGCCCGTGGCCCGCAGGTCTTCGCAGGCTATTTGAACAACCCGGAGGCGAACGAGAACGCGTTCCACGATGGCTGGTTCCGCACCGGCGACATGGCCGTCATGGAGCCGGACGGCTGGATCAAGTTGGTGGCGCGCATCAAGGAGATGATCATCACCGGTGGCTTCAACGTGTACCCGGACGAGGTGGAGGGCGTACTTCGCCGCCATCCGGATATCGACGACATCGCAGTCGTCGGCCGCCCCCGCGAGGATGGCGCCGAGGACGTTGTCGCGTGCATCACACTTGTCGACGGCGCCGCGCTCGACCCCGAAGGCCTCAAGGCCTACGCCCGCAAGCACCTGACGCGCTACAAGGTGCCGCGCGAGTTCTACCACTTCGAGGAGCTGAACCGGGACCAGACAGGCAAGATTCGTCGCCGTGAGGTTCGCGACACTCTCGTCAGTCTTCTTACCCAACCGTAGGTAGATGGGCGTAGGGTGGTCACCATGACTTCACCCTCCCCAACCAATGGAGACGCCCCCTGGCTGCAGTACTACCCCGAGTGGACCGCCCACTCGCTGGAGTACGGCAACCGCACGCTGAACGATCTTTACGACGACAACCTGGCCGCCAACGGCAACAACACCGCCACCAGGTTCTTCGGCCGCACCCAGACGTTTAGCGAGCTCGATCGCGAGGTGCGCCGCGCCGCCGCAGGTCTGAAAGCCTTCGGCGTTCGCCCGGGTGACCGCGTGGCGATCATGCTGCCGAACTGCCCGCAGCACGTCGCCGCCTTCTTTGCTGTGCAGAAGATCGGCGGTGTTGTCGTCGAGCACAACCCGCTCTACACCGCCCACGAGCTGCGCCCACAATTCAAGAACCACGGCGCCCGTGTGGCAATCGTGTGGGACAAGGCCGCCGACACGCTCGAGCAGCTGCGCGCCGACACCCCGCTGGAAACCGTGGTCAGCGTGAACATGATCAAGGCCATGCCACGCGCCCAACAACTCGCGCTGCGCCTGCCGCTGCCGAAGGTGATGGAAGCCCGCGCAGCACTCACCGGCCCGTGCAGCAACACGGTGCCGTGGGAGTCGTTGACCAGCTCCGCTATCGGTGGGCTGGGCACTGACTTGGAAACCCCAGCAGAGATCACTCCGGAAAGCCCCGCGGTGATCCTATACACCTCCGGCACGACCGGCGCGCCGAAGGGCGCGGCACTCTCGCACGCAAACCTGGTTGCCAACCCGCTGCAAGGCCAGGCGTGGGTAAAGGAACTCCAAGAGGGCAACCAGCGCATGTTGGCAGCCCTGCCGTTCTTCCACGCCTACGGCCTGACGTTCTCGCTGACGCTGACCATGCTGATCGGCTCCGAACTCGTGCTCCTGCCGGCCCCGCAGATGCCTCTTGTAATGAAGGCGATCAAGAAGACCCCGCCGACGTTCATCCCGGGTGTGCCCACATTGTTTGAGCGCATCCTGCAGGCTGCGGAGAAGAAGAACATCGACCTGTCCCCGATTCAGATTGGCTTCTCGGGTGCGTCGTCGCTGCCGAAGGAGATTATCGAGGGCTGGGAGCGCGCCACCGGCGGCCGCCTGGTGGAAGGCTACGGTCTGACGGAGACGTCACCGATCATCGTCGGCAACCCGCAGACCGCGGACCGTCGCCCCGGCTACATCGGCATCCCCTTCCCCGACACCGAGATCCGCATCGTCGACCCGGACAACCCGGACAAGGACATGCCCTACGGCGAGGACGGCGAAATCCTGGCGAAGGGCCCGCAGGTGTTCTCCGGCTACTTCAACAACCCTGAGGCCACCGAGAAGGTCTTCCACAACGGTTGGTTCCGCACCGGCGACATGGGTGTGATGGAGGAGGACGGCTTTATCAAGCTCGTCTCCCGCATCAAGGAGCTCATCATCACCGGCGGGTTCAACGTCTACCCTGCGGAGGTCGAGGAGGTCATCCGCACCCACAAGGATGTTGAAGATGTCGCCGTGGTGGGCCGTCCGCGCTCCGACGGTTCGGAGGATGTTGTCGCCTGCGTTGTGCTTCGCGACGGCGCCGCCCTCGACCCCGACGGCCTGAAGGACTTCGCCCGCGAGAACCTCACCCGTTACAAGGTGCCGCGCACCTTCTACCACTTCGAGGAGCTGGCTAAGGACCAGATGGGCAAGCTACGCCGCCGCGAGGTCCGCGAGGACCTGCTGTCCAAGCTCGAGCAGCGCTAAAGGCTCGGTCCGGACACCCGTGCTGCTTTGTTGGTCTCGCGGCGGCCATCCGCCGCTCCTCTCACAGATGGTGAGAACCAAATGGTGAGCTCGGCAAAATTTTGGCGTTCTCCCCGTTTGATTCTCACCATTTGCTCGTGCGACGAGGGTTCGCGCTAAAGGCCCACCCAGACCGGCTCGGGGTGCAGCTCAACGCCAAATTGCTTGTCGACGACCCCCTGCACCCTCCGCGCCAACGCCACGATGTCGTCCGCCGTGGCGTTACCCCTGTTCGTCAGGGCGAGGGTGTGCTTGGTGGACAGGCGCGCTGGCGCGTCCTCACCGGGGAATCCGCGGGGGCAGCCGGCGCGCTCGATCAGCCACGCCGCAGACAACTTCTCTTGGCCCTCACCAGCGGCAAAGCGTGGCATGTGGTCTTCGCCGACCTTGGCCTCGATCTCATCCGCCAGTGAGGTGGGCACGACCGGGTTGGTGAAAAACGAGCCCGCGGACCACGTGTCGTGGTCGCCGGCGTCGAGCACCATGCCCTTCGCCCGGCGCGTCTCCAGCACGGATGCACGGGCCTCCGCCAGCGACACACGCTCCCCGCCCAGGTGGCGCAGCGGGATCGACTGGTCGGTCTTCTCCAGCGCCAGCTCGATCTCCAGCACCACGGCACGCGAGGTGAACTTCAGGTTGGAGTAGCGGTACGCCAGGTCGAGGGAGTCGGCGGACACCCACTCGTCGGCACCCGTCTCGCGGTTGTAGAGGCGCACGCGGGTCAGCACGTCCGAAATCTCGGAACCGTACGCACCAACGTTTTGCACCGGGGTGGCACCAGCGGAACCCGGGATGCCCGACAATGCTTCGATGCCACCCAGGCCATGGTCCACAGCAAAGGCAACCACGTCGTCCCAGACGGTGCCGGCTTGGATGCGCAGCGTGGTGTCGTCGATAAGCGAGATGCCCTCGTTGCGCACCAACACAGCAGAAAGATCGAGCGCACCTTCCGCAACAAGCAGGTTGGAACCGCCGCCGACAACAAGCAGCGGCGAACCGGCGCGATCAAGGCGCGCAACGGTCTCGGCGAGTGCTTCAGCGCTGGTGCACTCGATGATCTCGGCCGGCGAACCGCCGACGCGCAACGTGGTCAGAGAGGCAAATGATGGGGTTGACACGCCAACAACGGTAGTCTGTGATCCATGACTGCACGTAGTGAGATCACTGTGACCATCAACCAGCCGATCGAAAAGGTCGCGCAAGCCTACGCCACGCGCGAATACTGGGAGTTCATCGCAGAGAAACTCTCCCCGGAACCGGGCGAGCTCAACGAGTTCGCGGACAACACCGCAACCCTCTTTGAGATTCTGCCGACCTCTATCCTCCCGCCGGCAGCACAGGCGATGGTGTCCCAGGACCTGAAGCTCAAGCGCGTCGTCACCGTAGGCGCGCTCGACGGCGACACCGCCAAGCACACCATGACCGGCGACGTCAAGGGCACCCCGGTGGACCTCGGCGCCGAATACACAGCAACCCGCGACGGCGACAACACCAAGCTCGACTACGAGCTCGAAGCCAAGGTCAACATCCCGTTTATGGGCGCTGCCCTCGAGCCGAAGGTCGCCGAGGCACTCGAGGAGATCGTGGAAAACGAAGCGAAGCTCACCGAGCAGTGGATTAGCGAGAACCTCTAATCCCCCACTATCACAATCTCCGCGCCGATAACCCGGGTGCGGCGGGCAAACCCTACGGGGTGATCACCCGCGGCACGACCGGGTTTAATCGTCTGCGCAGATCTGATCGCTGGACCCGCTTTCACCCGCGGGTCCAGTCCCTGTTGCGAGCCGTACCCGACCCGCTGGCCGTGGATGTGGGGTACGGCGCCTCGCATGCCACCACCGTCGAATGGGCCGGGTGGCTGCGCCAGATCCGCCCCGACATCGAGGTCGTGGGCCTGGAGATCGACCCGGAGCGCGTCCTGCCGTCCCGCGACGGCGTGCGTTTCGAGCTCGGTGGCTTCGAACTTGCTGGCTACCGCCCCCACCTCGTGCGCGCCTTCAACGTGCTGCGCCAATACGACGTCGACCAAGTCCCCGACGTGTGGGACACCGTCTGCTCACGCCTTGCGCCGGGCGGCCTGTTCGTCGAAGGCACCTGCGATGAAATCGGACGCCGTTGCGCATGGTTGCTTCTCGACGACACCGGCCCCGTCTCCTTAACCCTCTCCTGGGATCCCTTCCACACCGCAACCCCCTCAGAGGTGGCGGAGCGCCTCCCCAAAGCGTTGATCCACCGCAATGTGCCCGGCGAGGCCATCCACGCATTTCTTACCGACGCCGACACCGCCTGGGAACACGCCGCCGGATGGGAACCCCACGGCCCGCGCGTGCGCTGGCGCCACGCCCTCGACGACCTGGCCGCAAAATGGCCGATCACGCCCCAGCGGCGCCGCTTTTCCGACAATTCCGTGACCGTCGAGTGGAACGCCATCGCCCCAAGTTCCTAAACTGGCCCGCATGACCAAAGCCTGGAAAGTCACCCTCTCCATCATCGTCGGAGTACTCCTCCTGTTCGCCGTTGCGGAAGGAGGCATCCGCGCGTTCGTGTCCCACCAGGTCACGTCCGAAGCCCCGGAAGGCACCTCGGTGTCCTTCGGCCCGAAGCCAGTCACACTCGGCTTGCTGGGTGGAAAGTTCCCCCACATGAAAATCGACCAGGACTCCACCCTGGTCGTGGACGGCAACACCTTCACCGGCGCGCCCGCCGCCGTCGTAGAGATGGACAACGTCCACATCACAGGTGGCGACCCGGTCGCCGAAACCCTCCACCTGACCTCCGATCTGCCCACCGAGTACGTCCGCGCCATGCTCAACCAGCAGTTGGAGCAGCAGATGGGCGAGGACGCCGGATTCCTGGCCAACTTCATCAACGTCAGCGACGTCACCGCGAACCCCGAGGCCGGAACCTTCACCGTCGAGTTCAGCGGCGGTGTCGCAGGCGTCGAACTGCGCCCCTCCATGCGTGACGGCCAACTCGCGCTCGAGGCCGAGAACACCTCGCTGTTCGGCTTCGACCTGCCCGACGGTATCGCCGACGCCATCAGCGGCGCCCTGTCCAACGGCATGGCCCAGGAAGCCAACAGCACCATGCGTATCGACGACTTCCGCGTCATCGACGGCGGCCTCCAAGTCTCCATGGTGGGCACCGACGTGAACTTCAACGAACTGCAGATGATGCAAGAAAACCCCGCCGGGTTCACGACCCAGCAGGGTTAAGCGGTGCCGCTGCGGCGGCGCGGGCGGTGTTACCAGCCGCCGTTGCCCTCCAGAATGTTCTTGATCTGGGGGCGGATGTCGAAGTAGTAGATACCGATCGCCACCGCACCAAACCATGCGATGAACGGCAGGCCGAGCATGCACGCCACCGCAGACAGCGCCAGGATGCCAATCCAGGCGCCCTTGGACTGGCGGCCTGCTGCTTCGAACGCGTCGGGGCGGGTCGTCGCCACGAGCCCGGCAGCCACAAGGCCTGCGATGCCGACCGCGAAGAGCATGAGGAAGCTCGCGCGTGACGGGAGCGTCGTGATGAACTGGATCTGCTCAAGAGCCGCGGTATCCATATCCCAACCTTCTAGTTAGCGGTGTTGTTGGAGTCGGTTTCGTCCGTCTCCAGAATCTCGCCGTCGATAATATCGCCGTCGCCGGTGGTGTTGGTGAACTGGTCTTGGAGGCGCTCCACCAGGCCGTCGAAACGCGAGCGGACATCGCTCATAACACCCTTGTCGTCGACCCCATCAAGAGCCTTATCCAGACGCTCGTTGAGCGCAGCGCGCACCTCATTTACCTTCGTAGTCACAGTCTCCTTGAGGTCGTCGGAGATCTGCAAATCGCGCTCACGCAGGGAGTTGAAGAGCTTCTCCGCCTCATCGACGAAGTTGTTGGCCACGTTGCGCACGTCGCCCTCCGACGTCGCCGCGTTCAAGTTTGTGCGAGCCTCATCGGACGTGGATTGGAAACGCTCAGAGAGCTCGCCGGCTACCTTGCCCAGCGCCGCACCGAGGGAAGAACCTGCCAGCAGCAGGGCCTCGCCAGCGTCGCGCAGGTTGTTGCGGATCTCGCCATTGTTGTCAGCCATAGTTTTACCTTTCATCTAAAAGAACAAGAGCTGTGTCACAGTGTAAATAACCAAACCGGCCAGTGCACCGACCACAGTGCCGTTCAGACGAATGAACTGCAGGTCACGCCCCACCATCAGCTCGATCTTCTCCGCTGCTTCCTCCCCGTCCCAGCGCTCGATCGTCTCCGCGATGATGCCCACGATCTGTTCCGCGCCGTTCTCGGCCGCGTAGTGGGTGATCTTTTCCAGGCGTGCTTCGGCATCGGCGCGGACTGTGGGGTCGTCGCGAAGCTTGGTGCCCCATTCCATCGACGCATCCGCGACCTTCCTGCGCAGCGTGCTCGACGGATCCGAGGCCGCCTCCACCAACGCTGTGGACAACTGCGCCCACATCCCGGCAGACGCCGAACGCACCGCGTTCGACGCCATGATGTCGCCCTTCAACGCCTCCACGCGCGAGATCATCTCCCCATCAAACTGCAGGTCCTGCGCGAAGTCGTTGATCTGTCGGCGCAGCGCCCGCCGCGCCTCGTGCTGCGGGTCCGCGTCCACGTCCGCCATGAACGACACCAACTCGTCGTACACGCGCTGCCCCACGAGGTCTTTAGCGAATTGGGGAGCCCAGCGGGGCATGCGTTCGTCGATAAGTGAAACGACTGTGTCCTCCATGCCATTTACTTTGCGACGACCCCACGCCACCATGTCATCCACCACCGGCTCCACCTTGCCATCCGCAATCAAACCCTCCAGCGCACGGCCCAGCGGCGGGCCCCAAATCGGCTCCGCAAAGCGGTCGATCACCTGCGAATCGATGAACCGCTCCGCCCCCTTCGGGTCGATGCCCTCAACCATGCGCACCACGAACGTGCCCACCTCTTCGCTGACACGCTCCGCGTTCGCCGGCTGCGCCATCCACGTGCCTACCCGCTCCGGGATGCCCGCATCCATCACCTTCTGCGTAATCGTGCGCGCATTCAGGAAGTTCTCGCTGACAAAGTCGCTCAGCGCCCCCGCAACCTGATCCTTCTTGTTCGGGATGATCGCCGTGTGCGGAATCGGAATCCCCATCGGGTGCTTAAACAACGCGGTCACCGCAAACCAGTCCGCCAAACCACCCACCATGCCGGCCTCCGCCGCAGCACGCACGTAACCAATCCACGCCGCCGTTGCGCCTTGGGATTGCGCCCACGAGCACGCAAGGAAGATCACCGCCGCAACCCCAAGCAAACTTGTCACCGCGATCTTGTGGTTTCGCAGGACGCGGCGCCGCTCCGCCTCATTGGTTGGGCTTGGCATCAACTGATCAGTCATGCCCCCGATTAAAGCAGCCCGGCCGACATGGGCACGAAAAATGCCCCCTCCGCCGAAACGAAGAGGGCAAAAGCGTCCAGCGCGTTAGTTCACGCGGCCAGTGCGCTTGCGGTACTCCTTGTAATCCTTCCGGCCAAGGCCGATGAAGATGAAGGCGAGCACCGTGGTGATCACTGCTTCAGCGACGCCCAGGATGAGCAGACGCTCTGCCAGGCCGTGAGTCTGCGAGCCAAAGCCGTAGACCATCGCACCCCAGCCCCACACTGCCAGGCCAACACCGAACAGTGCGGACAGGAGCAGACCCATCGCAACCCAGGTGAAGTTGCGGTTCAGGGACGAGTGCGGCGCACCCAGGGATACCGGGTCGTAGCCCTCGATGTACGTGTCCTCAATCCTGCTCTGGTACTCAGGGAAAGACTCGCTGTGGATATCTGCAACTGCATGAGAACCCATGATGATGTTTCCTTCTACTACTGCTGGTTCTACCAGGACTCCAATACCTCGGAGTATACGGCAGATCTAGTCGTCGCCACCCTTGAAGGCAGCACGGGCACGCTCAGCGTTGATCGCACCGACTGCATCAAGCGGGATACCGGCCGGGCAAACATCAGCACACTCGCCGTACAGCGAGCAGTGGCCGAAGTTCGTCTCCAGCTCATCAACCATGTTGCGGGCACGGCGGCCGCGCTCCATTTTGCCCAGCGGCAGCAGCTTCAGGTGCTTGAGCTTCGCGCCAGTGAACAGGTGCGCAGCACCGTTCGGGCAGGCAGCCACACAAGCGCCACAGCCGATGCAGGCCGCGTAGTCAAGCGCGGTCTCTGCGTCCTTGTGGTTCACAGCCAGCGTGTCAGCATCCGGAGCGGTACCGGCGTTGACCGAGACGTAGCCACCTTGCTGCATGACGCGGTCCAGAGCGGAACGGTCCACAGTCAGGTCCTTGATCACCGGGAATGCACCGGAGCGGAACGGCTCAATCTTGAGCGTGTCGCCGTCGTTGTAGTTAAACAGGCGCTGCAGGCAGGCCGTCGTGTTCTGGCCAGCACCGTGCGGGCGACCGTTGACCAGTACGCCACAGGTGCCGCAAATGCCTTCGCGGCAGTCAGAGGCGAACACGAACGGTTCTTTGCCCTCTTCGACGTAGTTGTTGTTGACGTGGTCGAGCAGCTCCAGGATGGACATCTGCTCCACAGCGTCGTCGACCTGGACGGTCTCGAAGCTGCCCTCAGTGTCAGGACCAGCCTGGCGCCAGATTTCAAGTGTCAGTTTCATTACTTGTAGTTCCTTGCCATCAGCGGGATCGAATCGAAGTACAGGGGTTCAGCGTGGCGGATGAACTGGCCTTCGCCGGCCGGCTCCCACGCGGAGACGAAGCACCAGTTGTCGTCGTCACGCTCTGCCTCGCCGTCATCGGTGAGGTGATCCATACGGTAGTGAGCACCGCAAGACTCGTCGCGGTCGAGAGCGTCGATGCACATGAGCTCGCCGAGGTTGATGTAGTCAACCAGGCGCAGCGCAGCCTCGAGGGTCTGGTTCATGTCATCTGCGGTACCCGGGATGTGAATGTTGGTCCAGAAGTCCTCGCGCAGTGCACGGATCTTACGGATGCCCTCTTCCAGGCCCTCCACGGTACGGGCAACGCCACAGTGCTCGTAGAGGATGTCGCCGAGCTGCTCGTGGAAGTGCTCCGGGCCGTGCGGCTCCGGGCCACGGATGGACATGATGCGCGCGATGCGCTCCTCCACCTCAGCAACAACGTCCTTGGCTTCCTGGGAGTCCTCGGAGAGCTTCTCCTCACCGAGGTGGTTTGCCAGGTAGTTCGGGACGGTGAACGGCAGGGTGAACCAGCCGTCGACGGATGCGGACAGCAGCGAGTTAGCACCCAGACGGTTTGCACCGTGGTAGGTCCAGGAGCACTCACCGGCGGCGAACAGGCCGTCGATGGAGGTCATCTCGTTGAAGTCGGTCCACAGGCCGCCCATGGTGAAGTGGACGGTCGGTGCAATACGCATCGGAGCCTTGTACGGGTCGTCGCCAGTGGAGTCCTCGTACATCTCGAACAGGTTCGAGTAACGCTCACGGATGGTGTCCTCGCCGAGGCGCTCAATCGCGTCGGAGAAGTCCAGGTATGCGGAGTTGTGCAGCGGGCCAACACCGTAGCCGGCGTTGAGCTGCTGGGAGATCGCACGGGACGCAACGTCACGCGGCACCAGGTTGCCGAAGGCCGGGTAGCGACGCTCCAGGAAGTAGTCACGCTCGTCTTCCGGAATGGTGTTCGGGTCGCGGTCGTCGCCCTTTTCCTTCGGGGTCCAAATGCGGCCGTCGTTACGCAGCGACTCCGACATCAGCGTGGTCTTTGCCTGCCACTTCGCGTTGACCGGAAGACCGGTCGGGTGGAACTGGACGAAGCACGGGGACGCCAGGTAGGCACCACGCTCGTACGCACGCATCATGGCGGAAGAGTTGGAGTTCTTCGCCAGCGTGGTCTTGTGGTACACGTTGCCGTAACCGCCCGTAGCCAGGATGACTGCGTGGCCGGTGAACGGCGTGATCTCACCGTTGATCAGGTTACGGGTCACAATGCCGGAGCAGTGCTTCTTGCCGTCCTTCTGGGTGATGATCAGATCCATCAGGTCGTGGTGAGTGAAGATCTCAACGTTGCCCAGGTGGATCTGGCGCTGCAGAGCCGAAGCGGTGGACAGCTGCAGCTGCTGGCCTGTTTGGCCACGGGTGTAGTAGGTACGGGAGACCTGCACACCACCGAACGAACGGGTGGCCAGGGTGCCGCCGTACTCACGAGCGAACGGAGCGCCAATGGCGTTCATGTGGTCGATCACGCGGACCGACTCGACAGCCAGGCGCCAGCAGTCGGACTCGCGGCAGCGGTAGTCGCCGCCCTTCACGGTGTCCTTAACGTGGCGGTAAGCACCGTCGTTATCCACCTTCTTGCCGCGGGCGGAGTTGACGCCACCCTGTGCAGCAATGGAGTGCGCACGACGCGGAGCATCGTGGTAGGTGAAGGACTTGACGTTGTAGCCGAGCTCGCCAAGTGCCGCAGCAGCTGCGCCACCGGACAGGCCGGTACCAACAACGAGGACGGTGAACTTACGACGGTTCAGCGGCGACACCAGGTTCATGTGGTCCTTCTGGAACTCCCACATGTCCTTCATGCGCACTTCGTCGCGGTTCGGCTCGTTGGACTGCAGGATCTCACCCGGGGTGACACCAGCAGCAGCCGACTCCGGCTGACGGAACGCCTGGGCCTGGGCCTGGCCAGCAGCCGGCGTCTCGGTGGAGGCCTGCTCGCCGTGCGAACCCTGATTCGAGGAAATAGAGGTAGTCATATTGTTTCTCCTATTTGGCCATTACCGAACGAAGTCCGGGACCCAGCCGGCCGCAAGAGCGATCGGCATGATGACGTTTCCGGCGACGACGATGAACGGGAGGATGTACGCGAGCACGACCATGAGGCCCTCACCGCGCTTGCCCAACCAGCCAAGGTCAGACACAGCGAGGTAGATGCCGTGGGTCAGGTGCAGCAGCAGTGCCAGGTTCGCGACAACGTAAACCAGGGTGACCCACCAACGACCTGGGCCGAAGGTAGCCAGCAGGTTGTTGCGGACTGCGCCGTGGACGAACTCGTCGGAAGCCACAGCAACACCCATGGTGAGGTCCAGGATGTGGAACACGATGAACAGCAGCAGGATGACACCCGTGACCAGCATTGCGCGGGTCGCGGTGGACTGCCAGCCACCCATCAGGCCCGTGCGCTTGAAGCGACCGCGGGACTTCTTCGAACGGCCGTGCAGGGCGAATGCTCCCCAAACGTGCAGCACCAGGCAGGCGAGCAGCACGATGCGAATAATCCACAGGAAGCCCTCACGCGGGAACAGCGGCTCGCCGATCGTGCGGAGGAACTCGCCGTAGTCGTCGATCGGCGCGGAGCCGTCGGCGTGCAGCGGCATAAAGATCTTCAGGTTGCCCACCATGTGTCCAAGCACGAAGAGACCGAAGATGAGGCCGGTGATGGCCATGGTCAGCTTGATGGCCCATGTTGGGTAGGACGGCCGCTCGCGCAGCGGCTTTTCAGTAATTTTTCCGTGACGAATGGCTTCACGGTCTGCGTTTTGTACAGTCATGGCACCTCCAGTGTCGCTAATACTCTATGAGAATCGCGCCGGTTACACACACCTGAATTGCAGGCCGATCCATGTTTTTCCCAAGTTTCAACCGACACTTGACCGCTCTCCCCAGTACGCACCGCACTTTGTGACCTTCCTCACTGCGGGGCGTTGATGGTGGATAGCCAACAATCCTCACCCCGTTAAGTGTCAATCTTTGGTTGGTTAGTTTCACCTAACTGCCAGCTCGGGGCGAAATCGGTACGCTGGCCCCCATGGCTATTGACAAGAACACCGAGAACTCTGCAACCCGTCAGATTGATGCCCCTGCGGCCGCGATCTTCGACATCCTGTCCAACCCCGAGCGCCACGCCGAGACCGACGACTCCGGCATGGTTGTCTCCGCCGACCAGGCCGAGCGCCTCAAGGCAGTCGGCGACACGTTCACTATGAACATGACCAAGGAGGACGGCGACTACCAGACCGTCAACGAGGTCTTCGCCATCCAGCCGGACCGCATCATCGGCTGGAAGAACGTGGAAAACACCACCGCCCAGGTGAAGGTTGGCGCGAAGTGGCTCTACGAGCTCGAGCCGATCGACGCCGACAACACCACCGTGAAGCTCACCTACCAGCGCGATGAGCTGGAGGAGAACCTGCTGGGCATGACCGAGAAGTTCAACGACGACTTCCTGGCTAAGTCCCTGGACAAGCTCGCAGCAGCAGTCGCATAAGCACTCGCTTATCGACGACACCACGCGGCACCCGGCCCCCGGGTGCCGCTTTTCTTTTCCTTCTCCGCCTCTTCACCTCGCCACGTTCAAGCCATTCGCCTTCATGTAACCGGTCTTGGACCTTCCAAGCATTTAACCCATAGCGGGGAACACTTCGCGATTAAGCCGAAACTTCTAGCGGTGCCAGATACGCCTTATTGCGTGCTGCTTCTATTATCGCATCGGAAAAATCATCCAATAGGGCCAAGATATCTTGATACACTTGTTCGAAAAGTGAATCGTCTGGAACGTCCCACTCCCCGTGGGCAATCGTGTGCCGACGCTTTACAAGCTGCTGATCGATCATCTGAATCTTCAGGGAGTAGTCGTAGTATTCACCCAGGTTGAGGCCGTGCACGATTTTACCTAGCACCGTCGTCCCCAGGTTTGCTTCGGTATCAACGATAGACTCGCTCAGAGGATTGTAAATCGACCAAGACTCTCTTACGAAAGCTGCAATCTCAGCATGAGGGCGAGTACTTTCAGCGACGAACACTGAATCAATTTTCGATTTCATGACAGCGCCGGCGAATGCTGGATCAAGCTCTGAAGTGGGAAGTTTCTGCGCATCTATGAAATTGATATAAAGCTTTCCCACGTGCTTTATCCAACCCTCCCAATGAGCGTAAAGCGCTACAAACGCTACTCGCTTGGCGTAATTCAAGATCTCACCCTTACTCTGCTTCACCAGAATGAGGGCAGTTGTCATCTCCTTCTTACGCCATCCGGTTTCCCGGGCAATCTTGTTTTCGAGCCATTCGAGGTCGCGAGGCATCAGAAGATCACTTTTTCGCGACCAATCGGGACCACAGTCTTGATGCGTTGATCTGTCGATTTTCCTGTGACTGAGGTATCTACAATACGGGTATCGGTCCAAAAGTCCTTCGCTGTAGCAGCTAGGTCATTACTGAAGGGCAAGCCCTTAGACAAGGCAAAACCAACAGATGTTGCCAATGCTTCAAAGGAAGTGTTAAGGAACCCTCCCTTAAACTTGCCCTGCGAGTCGTCCCACTTCTGAAGAATCTTTGGGTCGGCAAGCTGCAAAGTGGTAAAGGTCTGCAGAAAAATCTCCTGTAGCCGTTCCATCTCGTCCTTACCCATTCCCTGTGCAAGACCCACGGCAAACTCCTCAAGACCATCTTGAAAGCTTCCCATCTGAGAAATCTCAGTAGAATCCATCGTCGAAAGATATAGGAAACGAAGAACAAGCTCTTGGTCCTGCTTTCCTTCTGCCCCCTTCCCTGAAAGATTCAGAAGTTGAACGTACGGCTCAAACGCAGCAAGCTCCTCAATCCACTCGACAAACTCGGGAGAAATGGATACAAGTAGAGCGTTGCGGATTTCTTGTGAGGTGAGGGCGCTGCCAAAGGAATTGAGCCGCTGAAAAAGTTCGAATTTAGTTTGCGGATCAGACCCCCTCCGAATGATTTTGACGTCGATTTTGGAACGCTTGATGTCCAGCCTCTCCGCCTGACTTAGCGACGGCTCCTCTTTTGCATCCCAGACCATCCCCTCAAGCGAAGGGAGGTATTTCGTTGCTTCTAAGCGCAATGGTGGAAACCCCTGGTCAGTAAGCAGACCCTGCAACTGCAGCAACGTACTCACACGCTGAAGTCCGTCGACTAACTCCCACCTACCATCTTCGAGTTGCGACACGAAAATTGAAGGAAGCGGAATTCCAATCAGAATACTCTCAACGAGTCGGGATTTTTGCGAGTTATCCCACCTAAAGAGTCGCTGAAATGGTGGAGAAATGATGAGCTCTTCGTCACGATACAGATTCGTTAACTCTCCGACACTCATTTGGTAGGCATCAGTAAAAACCTGCTTTCGTGCATCCTCTAGCTCACGTTCGATCAACCGAACCATCGACAGTCACCTCTCTATAAATGGAAAAGAGCACCGCGAAAACCGCGATGCTCTTTAAGGTACCTAAAGAATTGCTTAGAGGTTGATCATGTGGCCTTCGACGCCGTGGGCAACTTCCTTGAGCACCTCAGACAGGGTCGGGTGGATGTGGATGGAGCGTGCGATCTCACCGGCGGTCAGATCGAAGCGCTGCGCAAGCACAACCTCCGGCAGGAGCTCGGAGACGTTCGCGCCAACGAGGTGGGCGCCGAGGATCTCGCCGAACTCAGCGTCGGCGACGAGCTTGCCAAAGCCTGCGGTCTCTGCCAGGCCGACTGCCTTGCCGTTTGCGGTGAACGGGAAGGTAGCGACCTTGATGTCGCGGTCCGGCCACTTCTCCTTGGCCTGCTCCTCGGTGTAGCCCATAGAGGCAACCTGCGGGTTACAGAAGGTGGCGCGCGGGGTCATCATGTAGTCCTCGATCTCGAGGGTCTCTGCACCCGCGATGGTCTCGGCGGCGATGATGCCCTGTGCCTCTGCGACGTGGGCGAGCTGCAGCTTCGCGGTGACGTCGCCGATGGCGTAGATGTGATCGACGTTGGTGCGCATGCGCTCGTCGATAGCAATGGCGCCACGGTCGGTGAGCTCCACGCCGGTGTTCTCCAGGCCGTAGCCCTCGGTGCGCGGTGCGAAGCCGACGGAGATCATGACGCGATCGGCCTTGAGGGTCTCGGTCTTGTCGGAGCCGTTCTTCTTCACGTCGACCTCGACGGAGTCGCCGTTGTCGCGGACCTCGGTGGTGGCGTGGCCGGTGAGCAGCTTCACGCCGAGCTTCTTGTACGCCTTGGCGATTTCCTTGGAGACGTCCTTGTCTTCGTTCGGCAGGACGCGGTCCTGGTACTCGATGACGGTGACGTCAACGCCGTAGTTGGACAGCACGTAGGCGAACTCCATGCCGATCGCGCCTGCGCCGACGATGACCATCTTCTCCGGAGCCTCAGGGTTGAGGATCTGCTCTTCGTAGGAGACGACGTTCTCGGACAGTTCGATGCCCGGCAGGGTGCGCACGACGGCGCCGGTGGCGATGATGCAGTCGTCGAAAGTGACGGTCTTGCCCTTGTCGTCACCCTCGGTGATCTCGATGGTCTTGGCGTCCTTGAAGGAGCCCAGGCCGTTGATTTCCTGGATCTTGTTCTTCTTCATCAAGTAGTGCACGCCGCCGACGATCTTCTGGGAGACCTGGCGGGAGCGCTTGTGGGCGTCAGTGTAGTCAAACTCCACGTCACCCTTGATGCCGAAAGTTTTTGCTTCGTGGTTGAAGATCGAAGCGACTTCAGCGTTCTTGATCAGCGCCTTGGATGGGATGCAGCCTACGTTGAGGCAGACTCCGCCCCAGTACTGCTTCTCAATAACGGCAACTTTCTTACCCAGCTGAGCTGCACGGATGGCGGCGACGTAGCCACCGGGGCCCGCGCCGAGGACAACAACGTCAAAATGTTCTTTACTCACGATGCATATGGTACGTCCCCGTCTGGCAAAATGTGGCGGAGGATCTCCCCAAGTCTTTAGGAAAGCGAGCACAGTTCCGTGAAACTCACGCGTCCGGCCATCGCCGTAGCCGCTGTCGCCCTTGTTACAGCGGGTGCCGTTCCCGTTGTCCATTACGCATCTTCGCTTGACGACGACACCCCCGCCGTCCTCAGCGCTGCCCAGTCGACAGTGAATACAACACTGCCTGAGACCACCACCTCGGAGACGACCACCCCGACCGAGCCGACAGAGAAGTCGACAACGTCGGCAACGTCCGAAACCCCAACTTCGAACGAGCCCACCCCCACCACGTCCGAGCTGGTACCGGAGGGCTCCAGCAAGGACACGACCAACGAGGACCTCACCTCGAAGGACGACGCGGACGCCAAGGACGACTCAGCCGCTGACACAGATGCGGACGCCACGGTGCTTTCGGAGGATGCGGCGAAGCTGAACCCGATGGGTGAGGATATGCAGCAGCACCCGGCGATCAAGGAACTCGGCGAGGTGCCGAAGACGATGAGCGGCGCGGACCAGCGCTGGGTCAAGCGTCTGGCCGACAACCAGCGCGTGTGGAAGAACGAAGCGCTGCGCGTGCACTCGGAATCGATGGGCCGTTACATTCCGGTCGCGGTGTTCTACGCCACCAACGACAAGGGCGAAACGGTCGAGAACGCCCCGACGGTTTACCTACTTAACGGCGCTGGTGGCTCCGAGCAGGACACCGACTGGGTTTCCCAGGCACTCGAGGAAGTCCACGAGGTCTACGGTCGCTCGGGCGCGAACGTGGTCATCCCGATGGAGGGCGCGTTCTCGTACTACGTCGACTGGGCTGCAGAGCCGCCGACGGAGAACAACGTGTTTTACAAGGGCAAGCAGATGTGGTCGACGTTCCTGGCCAAGGAACTGCCGCAGACCATCGAGCCGTACATCAAGGCTGACCCGAACCGCCGTGGCGTGATCGGCATGTCTATGTCCGCCACCTCGTCGCTGCTGCTCGCTGAGCACAACCCGAACATGTTTAAGGCCGTCGGCTCGTTCTCCGGCTGCCCGGCAACGTCGCGTCCGCTGCCGAGCTTCTTCATCAACCTCACGGTGGACCGTGCTGCACCGGGTGTCATGACGCCTGAGTACATCTTCGGCCCGATGGGTTCGGACTACAACCGCCGCTACGATGCCCTAGTCAACGCACCAGCTCTGGCGGGCACTGACACGAAGGTGTACATCTCCACCGGCACCGGCCTCGCAGCGGAGACCGACATGCCGGGCACGTTGCGGAAGCGCCTCGAAGATGCGGGCCTGGACTCCTCCGACGCGTTTGTGAAGGGTTCCGCGAACGCCGCGACCCTCCTGGTCGAAGGCGGCGCGATCGAGGCCGCGATGAACGCCTGCACCCACGACTTCCTGGTCAAGGCGCGTGCCAACGGTGCGGAGGTCGCTCACGCTGAGCTGCGCCCGGTTGGCACCCACTCCTGGCCGGTGTGGCGCGACGACCTGAAGCGCTCCTACGAGACCGTGTTCAAGTCGGCGCTCGGCCTGTAACTGGGTCTGTAACCGCGCCTGTAAAAAACAGGCAATAAAAAAGAGGCACCCTGCAAAAGGGTGCCTCTTTTTCTAGCTTTTAGAACATGCCCAGGCCGTAGGCGATCGTGGAGGACGTCGAGGAGCCGAAGTGGATGAGCTGGCCGAGGACCTCGTTGATCTGCAGCTGGACGGATTCGATCGGGTTCATGTCGCTTTCCTTTCAAAACGTGGAACATCTGTAACAATAGCCACAGGTTTAACGTATGTACCGTACAATGACGCTTCGAATGTCGTCAGGCAACACACTTTCGTTACAGAAACGGGGACCCGCCTCATGAAGACCTTGAAGAAAGCTGCGCTCGCAGCACTCACCGCCGTCGCCGTCGCATGCGGTACGACTCCCGCGGTGGCGCAGCCGGTTGGCGTGGTCAAGGCGTGGGACGCCACGGCAAACCCGCCGACCGTCATCCACACCGGCAAGCCGCAGTCCTGGGTGAAGCAGGTCGACCACAAAACGGTCCTGTCCTACAACGTGTTCTCCCCGTCGATGAACCGTGACATCCCGGTTGCCGTCATCCCCGCCACCAACCCGGCCGGCCAGCGCGTCCAGGGCGCGCCGACGCTCTACCTGCTCAACGGCGCAGGCGGTGCGGAGCAGGACCAGGACTGGATCCACCTGCACACCACCAAGGATTACTTCGCCGGCAAGGGTGTCAACGTGGTCATCCCGCAGGCTGGCGCTTTTTCGTACTACACCGACTGGGTCGCCCCAACCGTGCGCTCCCGATACCTCAACGGCCCGCAGAAGTGGGAGACGTTCCTGACCAAGGAACTGCCTGGTCCGATTGAGCGCACCCTCGGTGCAAACAACAACCGAGCGATCGCCGGGTTCTCCATGTCGGGCACCTCGGCGCTCGTCCTGCCGCAACACAACCCGGGCATGTACAAGGCGGCGGCATCGTTCTCTGGCTGCGCGGCGACATCCTCGCCAGCCGGCTACAACTTCGCCCGCATCACCGTGAACCGCGCGTCGGCCACCCAGGACTTCAAAACCGTCACCCCGGAGATGATGTGGGGCCCAATGGGCGGACCGTACAACCGCTGGAACGACGCCCTGCTCAACGCCGAGAAACTGCGCGGCCTGAAGCTCTACGTCTCCGCGGGCACCGGCCTGGCGGGGCGCAGCGACCAGGTCAGCTACCTCATCGGCCTCGGCGCACCGGACCCGATCGCACACATCGGCGCGGCAACGCTGCAGGTAGAAGGCGGCGTGATCGAGGCTGCGATCAACACCTGCACCCACGACCTCAAGGCAAAGCTCGACGGGTTGAACATCCCGGCGCACTTCGAGCTGCGCAACGTGGGCACCCACTCCTGGCCGTACTGGCGCGACGACCTGGACAAGGCCTGGCGCACCACTATCGCACCGGCACTCGGGGTGTAAGCCCGCGCTGGACTAGACTTCGCAGGCGATGAAACGCCGCAGCGACAACTACACGGGCGTGGAACCCAACCGTGGGTTCCACGTCACGCATTACGACCTGGATTTCGACTACATCGTCGGACCCAACCGGCTCAACGCCACCGCAACGTTGACGCTGACCACCACCGAAGCCCTGCACCACCTGACGTTGGATGTGGCGGAGGGGCTTGCGGTTCGGCGCGTGGAGTCGTCGATAAGCAGTGGCATCAAGCGCTTCCGCCAGTCGGGTGGAAAATTGCGCATCTCGCTTCACGACGACCTCCCGGCCCACACCGAATTCACCCTCACCATCCGCTACGGCGGCAACCCCCGCCCGCGACGCACCGCGTGGGGTGAACTCGGCTGGGAGGAACTGGATAACGGCGCGCTGACCGCCAACCAGCCCAACGGCGCGCCCACCTGGTTCCCCTGCAACGACACCCCCGACGAGAAGGCGACCTACACGTTTAACGTGCGCACCGACCGCGACTACGTCGCCGTGACCAACACCACCGCGCACCCGATGCCGACGTACCTGGCCACGGTGCAGGTCGGCCAGTTCCAACGCGTGGAGCTCGGCCGCAACGTCGTCGCGTGGCTGCCCGGCGCGCAACCCGGCGACCTGAACAAGCAGCAGGCAATGCTGGACTACTTTGAAACCGTCTTCGGGCCGTACCCGTTTGAGAACTACCAGGTAGTCGTGCACGAGGAGGCGCTGGAAATCCCGCTCGAGGCGCACGGTTTGTCCATCTTCGGCATCAACCACCTGCGCCGCAACGAGCGGCTGATCGCGCACGAGTTGGCGCACCAATGGTTCGGCAATTCGCTCGGCATCGGCCACTGGCGCGATATCTGGCTCAACGAAGGTTTCGCCTGCTACGCCGAGTGGCTGTGGGCGGATCACGCAGGACAGATGCCTATCGACGACTCCGTGCGCACCCACTACAACAAACTCACCCCCATGCGGTTTACCCTGGCGGATCCGGGCCCGCGCGACATGTTCGACGACCGCGTGTACAAACGCGGCGCGATCACGCTGCATGCTTTACGACGAAGCGTCGGCGACCCAGTCTTCTTCAACACGGTGCGCGATTATGTGGCTGCGAACGCGGACGGGATCGTGGATACGCAAACGCTCATTGACGCCTTTGCCCGCAACGGCGCCGACGCCGCGCAGGTCACAGGGATTCTGGACGCCTGGGTACAGCACGCCGAACTGCCGGAGTGCCCGTGAAACACCTCTCGCTGGCGACAGTGTTCGCCGCCATCAGCGGGCTGGTCGTCGTCTGGGTCGCCGGGTGGGCGCTGGACGTAGAAACCGGCTACCGGTACTTCCTGGCCTACTGGGGGCTGTTCTTCGCCTGCGCCGGAATCGTGGACGGCATCACCCACGAAACCACCCGCGCCGTCGCCGCCGCCCGCGAGGACGGCACTCGCGGCAACGCCAACCCGTGGCGCATGGGTGCGGTCATCGGCGGGGTGGCGCTGGCGCTCGTGGCGGTGTTCGGCCTGTTCGGCATGGGTACGATCGTGCCCTCCGACCCGACGCTGGCCACCGCGCTGCTGGCGTTCGGCCTGCTGTCTTACGCGTTCCAATCGGTGCTCTCCGGCGTGCTGTCGGGTGCGGGACTGTGGGAGCGCTACGCCGCACTCGTGGCGTTGGACTCCGGCGCGCGCCTGGTCCTCGCCGTGCTCACGCTGCTGCTCGGCGGTGGGCTTCGCGAGTTCCTCATCATCACCGTTATCGGCGCCCTGAGCTGGGTGGTCATCCTTGCCGTCGACCCGGTGCGCGTCGCCTTGGACGTGGACCGCGCCACGTTCGTGCGCCGCGTCCTCTCCGCCATGACCGCCTCAGGCGCCTCCGCAGCGCTGATCACCGGCTTCCCCACCGCCGTCAGCGCCGCGTTTCCCGACGACCCGCAGACCTCCCTGACCGTCGCCGCGATCTCCAACGCCGTCATGCTCACCCGCGCACCCGTGCTCGTGCCGCTGCAACGCTTCCAATCAGCGCTGGTGGTGCGGTTCGTGGAACACCGCGACCGTATTTACAAGGCGCTTGCCGCCCCCATCGGCGCGGTGCTCGCTCTCGGCGTGGTGGGGTTCGCCGCCGCGTGGCTCATCGGGCCGTGGATCCTACGGCTGGCGTTTAAACCGGAACTGTTCGTCGCCGGCCTCACGCTCGGGCTGCTCACGTTCGCCTCGGCGTTTATGGGCATGCTCATGATCACCGGCGTGGCAGTGCTCGCACAGGAGCGGCATGCGTTTTACGTGGCAGGCTGGGTCGCGGCGACGCTGATCGCCTTCGCGGTCCTCTTCATCGCGCCGTGGGGCGTGGCCACCTCGGTTACCGTCGCCCTGTTCGTCGGGCCGGTTGTCGGTGCGCTCGTGCACCTCGCAGGCCTTGTAAGGTAACGCGATATGGAATCTTTGCTGGTCACCGGCGGCGCCGGTTTCATCGGGTCGAACTTCGCACGCATGGCGGCGCAGCGCTACCGCGTCGTTGTGGTGGACAAACTCACCTACGCCGGCAACCGCGCCAACGTCCCCGAGGGCGTCGAGTTCGTCGAGGGTGACATTTGCGAGCAATCGCTTATCGACGACCTCGTGTCCCGCACCGACGCCGTCATCCACTTCGCGGCAGAATCCCACAACGACAACTCCCTGCGGGACCCAAGCGCGTTCGTACAATCCAACGTGGTGGGCACCTTTACCCTGCTGGAAGCCGTGCGCAAGTTTGATAAGCGCCTGCACCACATCTCCACCGACGAAGTCTTTGGCGACCTCGAACTCGGCGGCACCGACGCGTTCACCGAAACCACCCCCTACAACCCGTCGTCGCCCTACTCCGCCACCAAAGCTGGCTCCGACCACCTCGTACGCGCATGGGTACGCTCCTTCGGCATCAAAGCGACGATCTCGAACTGCTCCAACAACTACGGCCCCTACCAGCACGTAGAAAAGTTCATCCCCCGCCAGATCACCAACATCCTGTGCGGCCAACCCGCGAAGCTCTACGGCACCGGCGCCCAGGTGCGCGACTGGATCCATGTCGACGACCACAACGACGCCGTCCTCACCATCCTCGAGCACGGCCGGCTCGGCGAAACCTATAATATCGGCGCAAACCAGCCACACACCACAAACAAGCAGGTCATCGAAACAATCTGCGAAATCATGGGCGGCACCTACGAACACGTCGCCGACCGGCCCGGCCACGACCAGCGTTACACCATGGATGCCACCAAACTCCGCAACGAACTCGGCTGGACACCCAAGCACGACTTCGACACCGGCCTGCGCGACACCATCGACTGGTACCGAGAGAATCGTCGGTGGTGGGAGGACGGTAAGGGTGTCGTCGAGAAGCAATATGCGCAAAGGGGACAGTAATGATCGCAGGACTTGAAATCCACGACCTCACACTGCACAAAGACAACCGCGGCTGGTTCAAAGAAAACTGGGCCGGCCAAGCACTCGTACCGCGACAACAAAACGTGAGCTACAACGCCCGACGCGGCGCCACCCGCGGCATGCACGCCGAACCCTGGGACAAATGGGTCTCCGTGGCAACGGGGCGCGTCTTCGGCGCATGGGTGGACATGCGCGCCGGATCCGACACCTACGGCGAGACCTACACCTGCGAAATCGGACCCGACACCGCCGTGTTCGTCCCCCGCGGCGTAGCCAACGGCTTCCAAGCGCTTGAAGACGACACCACATACATCTACCTGGTCAACCAGCGCTACAGCCCCGGCGGCGCCTACTGCTCCTACCGCGAGATCGACTGGCCGCTGGAGCCCACCGAACTCTCCGCCGCCGACCAAGCACACCCCATGCTTGCCGACGCCACCCCACTACCACCCCGCCGCATCCTAGTCACCGGCGCCAACGGGCAGCTCGGCCGCGCGCTGCGTGCAATCTGGTCCGACGAGGAGGCGTTGTTTGTCGGCCGCGACGACTTCGACATCACCGCGCCACCCGAGCTGGACTGGTCCGAGTTTTGGGCCGTGGTCAACTGCGCCGCATACAACGACGTCAACGGCGCCGAAACCGACCGCGCCACCGCCTGGGCCACCAACGCCACCGCCCCCGCCGCACTCGCCAGGCTTGCCGACGAGCACGACCTCACCTTCGTCCACGTCTCCTCCGACTACATCTTCGACGGCACCGTCGAGGTCCACGACGAAACCGAAGTGCCCTCGCCGCTGTCCGCCTACGGAGCCTCCAAAGCCGCCGGCGACACCGCCGCCCAAACCGCCCGCAAACACTACGTCGTGCGCACCTCCTGGGTCTTCGGCGACGGCGCCAACTTCATGGAAACCATGGCCCAACTCGCCGAAAAGGGCGCCACGCCGAAGGTGGTATCCGACCAGCGCGGGCGCCCCACCTCCGCCGAAGACCTGGCCAAAGGCATCGCGCACCTGCTTCGCACCGGTGCCGAATACGGCGTGTACAACATCACCTCCGACGGCGACACCGTCGGCCGCGACGAAATCGCCATGGCCGTCTACATCGCCATGGGCGGCAACCCCGCCGACGTCCACCCCGTCACCACCGAGGAGTACGGCCTCGACGCCGCCGTGCGCCCCCGCGAATCAACCCTGTCGCTGGACAAGATCAAGGCCACAGGGTTCGCGCCGACGAACTGGCGGGCGGCGCTCGCGCTCTACGTCGCCATGCGATAGCCCAGCTGAGGGGGTGAATCCCGCTTATACTTACGGAAGTCCCCACCCCGTTCCCAGGAGATTTCCATGAAAACGTCGCGCTTCCTTGCTCTTGCTACTGCCACCGCTGTGGCCTTTTCCGCTGTCACGCCTGCACAGGCAGCACAGGTCGGCCCCCTCGACCAAAACAAGTGCAAGGTGACCTTCACCGCGGCGGAGAAGGATTTCCTGACATCGATGGAACAGGACGTGGCGAGCCGACTCGACTCGACGTTTGCACGCGACATCAACCTGTCGCTCGAAGCCGCATACCCGTCCGCTCGTCCCGTTGGCAATGACTTCGTCGACGCCAACAAGCAACCACTCACCGGCCACAAGACTGTCGATGCCTTCGACGCAGCATTCAACGCCCTGGACAAGGCCTCGTACCTCAACCGACTCGGCCTGGCTGGCATGAACGACTCAACCGCGAACTTTTACCTGCAGATGCGCGCGCGAGCTGCCTATGGGCAGAACCTCGCCGGCGGCACCGAATCCGAGGAAACAGACTGGGATAATTACTACGTCGAAGCGAGGAAGAAAGAGGGCGATATCGAAGGCAACTTCGCTGGCGCCCTGCTAGCTCTCTTGTTTGGTCTCACCGATGTCCTTGGCAACGAGGCGCAGATGGAGAAGTTCTACTCCACCTTCGAGAAAACCTCCACCGGCAAGTTCTTCGAGAACATGAACGCCTTCCTCAACGCCGAAGCGGACGCTGAGGAAGCTTGCCTCGGTGAAGGCAACACCACGGTTGCGTTCCCGACGAAGCCCGCGAGCCAGCCGAGCAAGGAAGACGGCTCCTCCACCGCTGGCATCGTGGTCGGCGTGATCGCCGCTGTCCTCGCAGTCGTCGGTATCGCGGCGGCTTTCGCACCGCAGTTGGGAATCCAAATCCCGAGCCTGCGCTAACTGGGGTCGCAGGCAACTTACCAATCAACTTCCCAACTACTTACCAACATGGGGAGTTGATTGGTAAGTTGGTGGCATGTTGCCGGTCGATCTTGCTCAGCTGCTAGACAAACTCCGCATAATCGGTACTGAACAGCAGCACGTAGAAGTTAAATCCGGCGCCGGCAAAAACATGTTGGAAACACTCAGTGCTTTTTCTAACAAAGACGGCGGAATCATCATTTTTGGAATCGACGAAGAATCGGGTTTCACCCCGGTTCCCAACTTCGATTCCCGGAAAACTCAAGACTCTCTAAATTCATTTTGCGAGAAGCTCACTCCGCCAGTCCGTCCAACGGTCGAAGTCATGCCATTCGAAGGTTCCAGTGTCGTCGTTGCACATTTCAAAGAAATGGCTCCGTTTGATAAACCGTGTTATATCACCGCACGTGGGCCCTACGGTGGCAGCTATATCCGTTTAGGCGAAAGCGAACATCGCCTTACCGCGTATGAAGTGGATCGATTGCGCGAGGAAAGCCACCAACCACGCTGGGATCGCACTCCCGTCGAAGAAGCACGCTTAACCGACTTAGATGAAAATATTCTTCGGTCCTACCTTCAGCAACAACGCAATTCACGTCCGAAGACCTTTAAGGACGGGGAAGACATCGCGCTCCGACGGCTTCAAGTGCTCCAAGGCGACTCCCCTACCTTCGCAGCACTGTTAGCAATGGGCGACTTTCCTCAAGAATTCTATCCACGACTGACAGTCACTTTCGCCCTCTATCCAGGTGCCGAAAAAGGCGAGGTAGGAGAAGGAATTCGACTGCTGGATAGTGCGCGACTTAGAGGCCCTATCCCCGAGCTGGTAGACGAAGGTGTCCGCCTAGTTGAGAAAAATATGCGAACTGCTGGTCTTATAGAAGGAGTTTTCCGCCGAGATTTACCGGACTATCCTCAAATCGCAGTTCGCGAGGCACTCGTCAACGCACTTATGCATCGCGATTATTCCCCGACTGCACTCGGCACACCAGTACAGATCGACATGTTCGTGGACAGGCTAGTCATATCTAATCCTGGCGGACTTTACGGCGGTGTTACTAAGGAGAATTTGGGAACCCCTGGTGCGTCTTCTACGAGAAACCAACAGCTAGCAACTTTTTTGGAAGACCTTCATTTCGATGACGGGGGTCTCGTCGCTGAAAATAGAGGTACGGGTATCGCGACGATGACACGAGCGACCGCTGATGCGCTTATGCCGCCTCCTGTTTTCAGTAATTCTCTCACGCATTTCTCTGTGACTTTTCATAAGAGGAAAGTCACTGCTGAAGAAACTCATGAAACGGCTTACCAACAGGTTCTCCGACTTTTCGATGAACAACATTCCTGGTCAAGCACTGAACTAAGAAATGCAACGGGGAGAAGCCGCAGCGCAATCCAGTTGGCTTTGAATCAGCTGATGGAAGAAGGGCGAGTTGAACGCACTGAGCCTTCTCGAAGCCCGAAACAGCGGTACCGG
>NZ_KV825958.1:39290-49472 GCF_001835805.1 Corynebacterium sp. HMSC034B08
TACTTACCAACATGGGAAGTTAGTGGGAAGTTGGCTGCCCACTAGACTTCGGGTCTATGAAAGGCATCATTCTGGCAGGTGGATCGGGTACGCGGCTGTACCCGATTACGCAGGGCATCTCGAAGCAGTTGATGCCGATTTACGACAAGCCGATGATCTACTACCCGCTCTCCACGCTGATCAGCGCGGGTATTCGGGAGATTCTGATCATCACGACGCCGGAGGATCGGGCGAATTTCGAGCGTTTGCTTGGCGACGGCTCCCACCTCGGCATCATGCTCCACTACGCCGAACAGCCGAAGCCGGAAGGCCTCGCCCAAGCGTTTCTGATCGGCGAAGATTTCATTGGCGACGACGCCGTCGCCCTGGTGCTTGGCGACAACATCTTCGACGGCGCCGGCATCCTGGAAGCGCTCGGCCAGGTGCGTGAGATTGAGGGCGGGGCGATCTTCGCCTACGAGGTGTCGGACCCGCAGCGCTACGGCGTGGTCGATTTCGACGCGGACGGCACCGCCCTGTCCATCGAGGAGAAACCGCAACAACCGAAGTCGAACTTCGCGGTCGTGGGGTTGTATTTCTACGACAACGACGTGGTGGAGATCGCCAAGAACATCACTCCCTCGGCGCGCGGCGAGTTGGAAATCACCTCGGTCAACGAGGCCTACCTCAAGCGCGGCGACCTGAAGGTGCACCGCCTGCACCGCGGGGATGTGTGGCTGGATACCGGCACGATCGATTCGATGAGCGAGGCCAGCTCCTACGTCGAAGTGCTGCAAAAACGCACCGGCACCGTCATCGGTTCGCCGGAGGTCGCCGCCTACCGTGAAGGCTTCATCGACGCCGCCCAGCTGCGCGCGCTCGGCGAGGCCGTGCTCAAATCCGGCTACGGCCGCTACCTTATCGACGCCGCCGAGGAGGCCTAATGCCCACCCTTTCCGCCCTCATGAGCGTCTACCACGCCACCGACGCCGCCGAACTCGAACTCACGCTGAACTCCCTCGACGCCCAGACGCGCCCCGCCGACGAGGTTGTGGTGGTCTTTGACGGGGAGGTGTCTGGGGCGGTGCGTGGGGTCGTCGCAAAGCATGGCGCTCGCATGGTCGAACTACCCGAAAACGTCGGCCTCGGCCGGGCGCTCAACGCAGGCTTAGCGACGATCAACGCCACCTACACCGCACGCATCGACTCCGACGACGCCGCCAAACCAGAACGCTTCGCCAAACAGCTCGCGTACCTGGAGGCGCACCCGGACGTGGCCGCACTCGGCAGCGCCATGGAAGAGTTCGAACACACCCCCGGCGACCGCGGCACCATCCGCGCACTGCCGCGGGATCCGAACGCGTACGTGAAAATCAACTCCCCGCTCAACCACCCCGCGGTCACCTTCCGCACCGACGCCGTCAAGGCCGTCGGCGGCTACCAGCACGTGCCGTTCATGGAGGACTACGACCTGTGGGCGCGCCTCATCGCCGCCGGACACACCCTGGCCAACCTCGACGAGCCACTGACCTACTTCCGCGTCACCGACGACCAGCTGCGACGCCGCGCCAGCGCCGACACCCGACGCGCCGAGCGCACCATGCAGGCCAACCTCGTCGAATACGGGCTGATCTCGCGGCCACGCGCGCTGGCGAACCTCGCCGTGCGCAACCTGTACCGCGCCCTGCCCATCGGGCTAACTAAGCGCGTCTACTCCGTGCTCTTCCACCGCGGCGAGTAACCTCTTTAAGCGACATGACCGGATTTTCAGACACTTGGCTGATCGTGCCTTGTTACAACGAGGGCACGGTCATTTTCGACGTGCTCAGCCACGCCCGCGAAACCTTCCCCAACATCGTCGCCGTCAACGACGGATCTCACGACAACTCCGCCGAACAAATCCGCGCCGCCGGCGCCCACCTGGTCAACCACCCGGTGAACCTCGGCCAAGGTGCAGCGATCCAGACCGGCGTGGAGTACGCCCGTGCGCAGCCCGGCGCGAAGTACTTTGTCACCTTCGACGCCGACGGCCAGCACCAGGTCAAGGACGTGGCGCGCATGGTTGAGCGGTTGCGGACGGAGCCGCTGGATATTGTCGTCGGTACGCGGTTTGCGGGCCAAGACAACTCGCAGGTGCCGTGGATTAAGCGCGTCGTGCTGAAAACGGTGGTGATGCTGTCGCCGCGCACCCGCAAACTCGGCCTGTCGGACGCGCACAACGGGCTGCGCGCGTTTAACAAGAAGGTCGCCGACGAGATGAACATCCGCATGAACGGGATGTCGCACGCTTCGGAGATCGTCACCATGATCGAGAAGTTCGGCTGGCGCGTCGACGAAGAGCCGGTGGATATTCTCTACACCGAATACTCCATGTCCAAGGGGCAATCGTTGATCAACGGGGTGAACATCCTCGCGGATGGGCTCGTGGCAAGGAGGCTGCCATGATTCAGGCGTTGTTACTGCTGGCCATTGTGGCGCTGGCGTGGTTCTTCTTCGCTAACCGCCGCAAGGCGAACGCGAAGGCGTGGGTGAAGTTGGGCTTCGTGCTGATGATCCTCGCCGCCGTGTGGGCGATCGTTCGCCCCGACGATGTGACCGTGCTGGCCAACTGGCTCGGCGTGGACCGCGGCACGGACCTCATGCTTTATCTGCTGGTCATCGCATTTTTCTTTACGACGATCTCCACCTGGACCCGCTTCCGCGAACAGGAACTGCGCTACGCTCGCCTCGCCCGAGCGGTAGCGCTGCAGAACGCCGAAGCGCCCGAACGCGATTAGAACCCGCGGCGGATCCACTCCTCGAGGTGCGGGGCTTCGTCGCCAATCGTGGTGTGGTCGCCGTGGCCGGTGCGCACGACCGTCTCCGGCGGCAGGTCCAGGACGGACTTCTGCAGGGAGTGGATGATGGTGTCAAACGACGAGAAGGATCGTCCCGTCGCGCCCGGCCCGCCCTGGAAGAGGGTGTCGCCGGAGAAGAGTTCGCCGGCTTCCTCGGCGTAGATGACCACGGAGCCCGGCGAGTGGCCGGGGGTGGACATGACGCGTAGTTCGGTGCCGGCGATGTCGAAGGTGGCGCCGTCGAGAAGCGGGCGGTAGTGCGCGCCTGGGTTCTCGCGCTGCCAGAGGAACCCGTCGGTGGGATGCAGGTACACCGGGGCGTTCACGAGGCGGGACAGTTCGGGGGCGGCGTCGATGTGGTCGGAGTGGCCGTGGGTGGCCAGGATGCCCTTGACGCGACGGTTGCCCACGGCGTCGGCGATGGCCTGGGCGTTGTGGGCGGCGTCGATGATGTAGACCTCGGAGTCGTCGCCGACGATCCAGACGTTGTTGTCCACCTCCCATTCGCCGCCGTCGAGTTTGAACAGGCCGGATGTGACTACGTTGTCGATGCGCATTTAGAACTCCACCACGCTTCGCAGCACGTCGCCACGCTTCATCTTGTCAAACGATTCCTCGATGTCGCCCACACCAATGCGTTCGGAGACGAACTCGCCGAGCGGGCACCGTCCCTGCTTGTACAGCTCAACGTATGTGGGGAAGTCGCGCTCCGGCAGGCAGTCGCCGTACCAGGCCGGCTTGATGGAGCCGCCTCGGGCGTACAGGTCGATCGCGGGGATGTCCACGTGGTCGGTCTGGTTGGGCACGCCGACCATGACCATGCGGCCGGCGAGGTCGCGCGAGTAGAACGCCTGGCGCCAGGTGGGCTGGATGCCTACGGCGTCGATGGCGACGTCGGCGCCGAAGCCGCCGGTGAGTTCGCGCACGGCCTCGATGACGTCGTCTTCGCTCATGTCCTTGGAGCAGATGGCGTGGGTTGCGCCGAACTTCTCGGTCGCGGCATCGCACTTTCGCTTATCGACGTCCACCGCCACCACCGTCGACGCCCCCGCCAACGCAGCACCCGCCACGGCCGCAAGACCTACGCCGCCGAGGCCGAACACGACGACGGACTCGCCACGCTGCACCTCACCGGTGTTCACCGCGGCGCCCAGGCCGGCCATGATGCCGCAGCCGAGCAGGCCCGCCGCGGCCGGGTCGGCTTCCGGATCCACCTTGGTGCACTGCTTCTCGTGCACGAGGGTCTTCTCGGCGAAGGAGCCGATGCCTAAGGCTGGGGTGAGCGGGGTGTCGTCGTCAAGCGTCATGCTTTGGGACGCGTTGTGGGTGTTGAAGCAGTTCTTCGTGTCCCCCTTGCGGCAGGCGCGGCACTCGCCGCAGACTGCGCGCCAGTTCAACACCACGAAGTCGCCGGGCTCGACGTGGGTGACATCCGAGCCGACCGTCTCCACGACGCCAGCCGTTTCGTGGCCGAGCAGGAACGGGAACTCGTCTGCAATATCACCGTCGCGGTAGGCAAGGTCCGTGTGGCACACACCGGTGGCCTGAACCTTGACCACGACATCGTTTGGGCCGGGGTCGGGGATCACAATGTCCACAACCTCGACGGGCGCGCCCTTTTCGCGGGCGATTACTCCTTGAACAGTCTGTGTCATGCCCTCCCAGACTAGGAGCGGGCGATGATATTTGCCACGTGCTCGTGGCCACGCTGGTTCACGTGGATCGGCAGGTTACCCGGCCCGCCGTAGAAATCGACTAGGCCAGCCCACATGCGCTGGTTATCCGGGGCGCACATGTTGTTGTTCATCGTGGACGGTTTCAGGTCCAGGAATTCGACGCGGGCGGCGCGGGCGGCGTCGACCTGCATCCACTGGGCGAGGTTCTCCCAGCGCTGAACCTCCTGGAAGCGGGTCCAATCGGAGGCGTTCGGGGCGATGTGGAACAGGCACACGCGGTCGCCGGCGGTGACCTTCGGGTAGCCGACGATCTGGATGCGCGCGTTCGGGGCGGCGGCGCGGATGCGGTTGATCTGCGGAACCATGTAGCGGGTGAAGTCGCGGCGGATGTCGGCGTCGGGGCGCGAATTGTTGTTGTACGTGTCGTTGAAGCCGACGGAGATGATCACGCGCGCGGTTGCTGGCGACAGGCCGCGGTCCGCGATGGCGCGGTCAACCTGCTGGAAGAAGCCCGGCCCCTTCGAAATGGTGACCACGCCGGTGCAGGAGTAGTCACGCGCAGGCAGGCCAAGTTTAGCGGCGGAGCGCTTGCCCCAGTTCGTGGCGGAGGTCGGGCACCAGGTGCCGTTGTCGGAGCGCCCGCGCGGGTCGAGGCCGAGTTTGCCGGCGGCCCACTGGCCCATGTTGGGGTCGGAAATAACGGAGTCGCCGAAGATGACCATGTTGCGCTCCTGCGCGTGGGCGGCCGGGGTCAGTGGGGCGACGAGGGCGGCAGCGGCCACAAAGGCGGCTGCGAGACGTCGGAAAACAGACACGAAAATCCTTTCACGCGAGACACTTACGTATCGGTAGGCTACATTATCCTCATGCGTCCCACCCATCGTCCGCTGTTCTTACTGAAGTCTTTCGCGCGATTCGTGCCCGCCGTTACACGCGCCGGCATCATCAGCGCCGAAGGCGGCCCCCGCGCAGCGCTCGCACTCATCCCGAATCTCGCGCGCTACTGGTTCACCACCGCCCGCGAAATCGAACAAGGCGCCGCAGCAGTGCCCGATCGCCTCGCTCTTATCGACGACACCGGCGCCCTCACCTACCGCCAACTGCGCCAAGACTCCCGCACCGTCGCCAAATGGCTACTTGCGCAGAAGGAACAGCGCGGTCTCGACGAACTACGCATCGGCGTCATGGCCCGCAACGGCCGCGGCATCGTCCTACCCCTCGGCGCCAAGGGCTACACCGGAGGCCACATCTTCCTTCTCAACATCGGCTCCTCCACCGAGCAACTGCGCGGCATCATCGCCGAAAACGACATCAACATCCTCTTTATCGACGACGAGTTCGCCGACCGCATCCCCAACGACATCCCCCACATACCCGTGGTGCGCGCGTATGAGGACGTGGTGGTGAAAGGGGTCGTCGACAAGCGACTGCCCCTCTGGCCCAAACACGGCAACCTCGTCCTGATGAGCTCCGGCACCACCGGCATCCCCAAAGGCATCGTGCGCCCCGAACCACGCCTGCCATTCGTGGTCGCCGGATACCTCGAAGCAATCCCCTGGCGCGCCGGTGACACCATCCAACTCACCGCCTCCATCTTCCACACCTGGGGCTGGTCTGCCCTGCAAGTCGCGCTGGCGACCCGCTCCACCATCGTGACGCAACGCGAATTCGACCCCGAAAACTGCTTCCGCCAAATCGAAGCATTCCGCTGCGACGGCCTCATCTCCTCGCCGATCTTCTTCAAACACATGCTGGACCTCGACGAAAACTACGACACCTCGTCGCTGCGCTACCTCGCCACCGCCGGCAACGCCGTCACCCCGTCGCTACTGCGCCACACCACCGAACGCTTCGGCCCCATCCTGGCCAACATCTACGGCTCCACCGAACTCGCCCTCGCCGCCGCCGCCTCCCCCGAACAAATGCAGGCAGACCCCACCACCGTCGGCAAAATTGCGCCAGGCACCGTTCTCAAAATTTACGACGACAACGGCCGCGAAGCCCCCACCGGCCAAACCGGCCGCATCTTCCTCCACAACGAAACCGCCCTGCGCGGCTACACCAACCCGAACACCCCCACCGTCGAAATCGACGGGCTCATCGAAATGGGCGACCTCGGCTACATCGACGCCGACGGCTACCTCCACGTGCAATCGCGTAGCGACGACATGATCATCGTCGGCGGCGAAAACGTCCACCCCCAATCCGTGGTGGAAGTCCTCGAAGACATGCCCGGCATCGGCGAGGTCTACGCCCACGGCGTCGACGACGACGACACCTTCAAACGCATCGCCGTCTGGGTCGTCAAAACCGCCGAAATCACCGAGGAAGCCGTCCGCGACTGGGTGCGCTCACGCTTGGCCGATCACTCGATTCCCCGGGACGTGCACTTCGTCGACAAGCTGCCGCGCAACGCCGTCGGCAAAGTCGTACCGCGCTTCCTGCCCGGGCTAGGGCAAAAAAATTGAGCCACCTGCGAGAATCGAACTCGCGACCTTCTCATTACGAGTGAGACGCTCTGCCGACTGAGCTAAGGTGGCCGGGCAGCAATGCTGCACCGGGAAGACAGCTTAACCTAGCGGGCGCGACCTGCGAAACCCGCAGGTTAAGACACGTTGCACGCGAGCCTTATGCGGCCAATCATGCCGTTGAACGCCACCGCCGGAGTCACGTTCTGGTCCAGGCGCTCGCGGCACTGCCCGATCGCCTCGAGACACTCCACGAGCCCCTCCGCCGACACCTGGCCGGCAATCTCACGCGCGAGCTCCTCAAAATCCGGGTGGGTCAGACCAACATCGGCGCCCGACTGCACCACCATCGCATCCCGGTACACCCCCGCCAGGTCCACCAACACGAGGTCCAGCATGTCGCGCTTGCGGCGCGTGCCACGACGCTTCTGCTCCTCTTCCAACTGACGCACCGACGACGCCACCGACCGCAGCGCCTTCGCCGCCCCCTTCCCCTTCGCGCCCATGCCGAGGGCGTTTTCGAGCTTGGCGCGCTCGGCTTCGTCGTCAGCTTTATGCGCCTCGATGGCCTCCTTCTCCGCCGCCTTCAGCAACGACCCCACCGCCTGAAACGCCTGCGGGCCGTGAAACACCAACTCGGCCAAGTTGATCGCCATCGCGCGACGCTGCTGAATCGCCTCCGAACGCACCAACAACCGCGCCCGGCCAATATGGCGTAGCGACGACACCGCCGCCAGGCGCGCATCATGCTCCGACGCCCCCTCCTCCTCGACGAGAATGCGCACCAACTCATCCTCCGACGGCGACGGCACATACACATGCCGGCAGCGCGAACGCAGCGTCTGCGAAAAGTCCTGCGGATCCGTCGACGGCGCACACATGATGATCACGGTGCGCTCCGGCGGCTCCTCCACCGTCTTCAACAGCGCGTCAGCCGGCGCGGTGGTGATCGACGTGGCAAGGCGGTCCGCGTTTTCGATGATGACAACGCGCCAGGGGGCGACCGTCGGTAAGCGAGCTGCCTTTGCGACGATCTCATCACGCACAAAATCCACCTTGATCGTCGACGTATGCGGCACCACATGCACCAAATCCGTATGCGACCCCGCCAACGCATCACGGCACCCCTTACACCGCCCACACCCAATCTCATCCGGGTTCTCACACATCAACGCCGCCGCAAACGCCAACGCCGCATTCGACCGCCCCGAACCCGGAGGGCCCGTAAACAGCCACGCATGCGTCATCGCATACGCATCCCCCTGCCCCCTCGCCGTGGCAGCCGCCGACAAGATGATGTCGCGCACCGCCGGGGTGCCAGCCAAACGCTCACTAACGCTGCGGGTAGTCACAGGTGACCAGAGTACCCGCGCGCTAAGGTGATAGACCATGGAACGTATCTGGCGCGAGCTGCAGTGGCTTTGGGGCACGTCGTGGCCTCTCTATGCCGCGACGGTGCTGGGCACCAACCTGCTCGGCGCCGTGGGCTGCATGTTGTTCGTGCGCTTCCTCATCCCGATGGATGCCGTCAACGAGTTAGGTCTCAACGGCCAGCTTGGGTTTATCGGGGTGTTGTATGCGGCGATTGCTGTTGCGCTCGGTGTGATCGTCACGTTTTTCCTGTTCCGGCCTGTGTTGGAGTGGCAGCGGCGCCCGGATGATCATGACCCGAACATGGTGCGGCATTTGGTGATGCGTTTGCCGGTGTTGCAGACGATCATCGTTGTTGCGGTGTGGGGGTTGGGCATTGCGATTGTCACGGTGCGCACGTTGCTTGTCGACGTCCCCCTGGGCATCGTCGTCCTCGCCACCACCATCCTGACGTGTTTTGTGGTGTCGGTGCTCACGTATCTGCAGGCGGAGCGTCTCGTGCGTCCGATTGCGGCGTCGGCGTTGGCGCGGCGGTTCGAGGATTCGACGCTCCAGCCGCCGATTGCGTCTCGGTTGATGCTGACGTGGTTCACCACCTCCGCCGTGCCGATGGTCGGGGTGCTGCTGCTGGCTGTGGCGCAGCGCGTCGGCTACTTCCGGGACACCCCGGGTGAGATGACGGCGGCGATCGTGGCGCTGATCGCGGCGGGTATTTTCACGGGGTTTGTGGGGACGTCGTTTGCGACGGTGATCGTCGTTGATCCGATTAAGGAGCTGCAGGTCGCCATCAACCGTGTGCGCCGCGGTGAGGGCGATACGCAGGTGGACATTTACGACGGCTCCGAGATCGGCGTCCTCCAAGCTGGCTTTAACGAGATGATGCGGGGTCTGCAGGACCGCCAGCGTGTTCGCGACGTGTTTGCCAAGTACGTCGGTGCTGAGGTCGCACAGAAGGCGCTTGAGGAGCGCCCGCAGCTCGGCGGCGAGGAACGCCGGGTCGCGGTGCTGTTTATCGACGTCGTCGGCTCCACCACCTACACCGTCCAGCACACCCCGGAGGAGGTCGTGGAGGCGCTCAACGAGTTCTTTGAGGTTGTGGTTGAGGTGGTGCACCGCAACAAGGGCGTGATTAATAAGTTCCAGGGCGATGCGGCGCTTGCGGTGTTCGGAGCGCCAGTTTCGCTTCACGACGCCGCCTCGCACGCCCTCCAAGCCGCCCGCGAAATCCAGCGCGGCCTGGACGGCTTCGAACTGAAGGCCGGCATCGGTGTCGCCTCGGGCCACGTGGTCGCTGGCCACATCGGTGGCAAGGACCGTTTCGAGTACACCGTGATCGGCGACGCCGTCAACGGCGCCGCCCGCCTCACCGACCTTGCGAAGGACACTCCGGGCATGGTGCTGACCAACGCCGCGACCCTGCGCGCGGCGAACGAGGTTGAGCAGCAGCGCTGGACGCTGATGAAGTCGGTGGAGTTGCGCGGGCGTAACAAGATGACGCAGTTGGCGCGCCCGGTGCGCTCCACCATGGCGGACCGCTCATAGGACCCAGCACGGCAGCAGCCCCGGCCCAGCGCAGCGCGGCGCGGCAGCAGCCCCGGCCCAGCGCAGCGCGGCAGAACTCAGGCCTGCGGGCGCGCTCAATCGCGCCCGGTCAGTTGTTTCCGAACAGGAGCTGCATGGCTCCGGGGGTGTCGTTCGGCACTTCGTATCCGTTGGGTGACACCCACACTGGGATGCCGTCCCGGATGCATATTCGGCCTCGTCTGACGATCCACGGGTCGTCGTCGTTCGTGCCGTTGTGGTAACTGCACAGGGGTACGAGGTTGGCCAGGTTGGTTTCCCCGCCGTGCC
>NZ_KV825958.1:49572-109805 GCF_001835805.1 Corynebacterium sp. HMSC034B08
TGGCCAGGTTGGTTTCCCCGCCGTGCCGCCAGGCGGTGATGTGGTGGATTTCGCAGTGATCGGCTCCGTGACGGCAGTCGGGTACCGGACAGGTCGGCGACATCATCGACGCCAACGTGCGCTGTTTGTCGTTAGCGAAGCGCTTCGCCCGGTACAGGTTCACCGCTCCCTCTGCAGGGTGGAACGCAGCGACCTCGAGGTCGGCGCCGAACTCGCGGGCGAGGAATTCGGCGCCGGTCATGGTGGTGCCGTCAGTAAGGATGAGTTGAACTTCGTCGCCGTGGCCGGACTGGATGCGGGTCCACTCCGGCAGCGGCACCAGGATGATGGGGCGCGGGGCGGCGTAGGGCATGCCGACGCCAGCGCCGGCACCGTCAGTGCCAGCACCGCCAGCGCCGCGCAGCAGGCTCACAAGCGCGTCGGCCATTTGCTCGGCGGCGGGCAGCGACGGGTCGATGAGCGAACGCAGCAGGTGCTCCAAATCGGCGATGTCACGCTCGGAGTAGGTCAGCGACATGTTGCGCATCCCAGAGCGGGATTTGGAGAAGCTGCACTGCTTCTTGGGGGTGGGTTTCGGGGTGGTGATGGTGTCGTCGATACGCCGCGACAGCGCTTTGTAGGAGCCCCGGAAGCGCAACAGTTCGAGGCGGAGACGCCAGCGCTCGGCAAGGTCGGCGACGGCGGCGAGTTTTCGCTCGAGCAGACAGATCTGGTCGAGCGGCATTCCGGCGGCCAAGCGGCGCGCGTCGGCCTGCTTGCGGGTGAACTTCGTCGCGCCGAAGTAGGTGGCGTGCGCCTGCGCCCACTTGCGTTTCAGGGCGGGATCGAGGGCGGCGAAGGCGGGCGCGGACTCGTCGAAACCCTGGAGCACGCTGATGTCGGCGTGCGCCAGGGCCTCGAGAATCTCGCGAAATGTCATGCCATGCACGCTAAGCGCACAGCACAACCCTTGTAAAGGAATTGTCCACTATATTGTGCAATCCCTAGCGCTTGCGAGCTTTGACCACGCGTTTTGTGGTCTGCTTCGGCTTGGTCACGCGCTTGGTTGCCTTCTTCTTTGTCGCCTTTTTCTTGGTGGCTTTCTTGCCGCCGTCTTCGGCTTCGCGGGCGCGGCGGGCGGAGAGCAGTTCGTTGGCGCGCTGGTCCGTCATCGTCTCTGGCGTGTCGCCGCGTTGCAGTGACGCGTTGGTTTCGCCGTCGGTGACGTATGGGCCGAAGCGGCCGTCTTTGACGGTCATGGGTTTGCCGGAGACGTCGTTGTCGCCAAGCATCTTCAATGGTGGCTTGGCGGCGGCGCGGCCGCGGCGTTTCGGTTCGGCGTAGATGCGGCGGGCTTCTTCCAGGGTGATGGAGAAGATCTGGTCTTCGGACGCGAGCGAGCGCGAGTCGCTGCCCTTCTTCAGGTATGGGCCGTAGCGGCCGTTTTGGGCGGTGATGACTTCGCCGTCGGCGGGGTCGACGCCGACTTCGCGCGGCAGCGACAGCAGTTTCAGTGCTTCCTCGAGCGTGACCGTTGCCGGTTCCATCGACGCGAAGAGGGAGGCGGTGGCGGGCTTCAACTGCTCGTCGACCAGCTGCGCCATGCGCTTTTCCTTCTGCGCGGCAGCGGTTTTGGTTTCCCAGTTCTTTGCGCGTTTGCCTTCTTCGGCGCGCTGTTTGTCCTCTTCGGCGCGCTCGGCGGCGATGACTTCTTCGGCGCGGGCTTCGGCGGTGGCGCGTTCGTCGTCACGCACGAGCTCGGTGACATATGGGCCGAAGCGCCCTTCCTTTGCGACGACCACACGCCCATTGGCGGGGTTCTCCCCCAGTTCGCGGCCGGACTGCGGGGTGGCGAAGAGCTTCTCGGCCATCTCGAGTGTGATTTCGTCCGGGGTTGCGGATTCGGGCAGGTTGGCGCGCTGGTATTCGGGCTCGCCGTCCTTCTCGCCGATGACGCGCTCGATGTAGGGGCCGTAGCGGCCGACGCGGACGACGACGGGGCGGCCTTCGGCGTCGTCGAAAAGTGTCAGGGAGTTTGCGGCGCGCGCATCGATGGATTCGAGGTTGTTCTCGATCATGTGCTTCAGGCCGCCGCGGCGTGCGAGGGCTTGCGCCATGGATTCGCGGGCGTCGGCGTCGCCGAAGTAGAAGCCGGTGAGCCACTTGGTGCGGTCTTGGTTGCCGTGGGCGATTTCGTCGAGTTCGTCTTCCATGGAGGAGGTGAAGTCGTAGTCCACGAGTGCGTCGAAGTTGTTTTCCAAAAGCCCGACGACGGAGAACGCCACCCAGGACGGCACGAGTGCGTTGCCGCGGACGACGACGTAGCCGCGGTCCTGGATCGTCTTAATGATCGACGCGTAGGTGGACGGGCGGCCGATGCCGAGTTCTTCCATCTTCTTCACCAGCGACGCTTCGTTGTAGCGCGCAGGCGGGTTGGTGGTGTGGCCGTCGGCGGTGACGGACTTGGTGGCCAGTTCGTCGCCCTTGGCCAGTTGCGGCAGGCGGGTTTCGTTGGACTGGCGGTCGGCGTAGGCGCGCAGCCAGCCGGGGAAGGTGACGGTGCGGCCGGTTGCGGTGAACTCGCAAGCCTCACCGGCAGCGTCGGCGGCGATGGTGATTTTGGTGGAGTTGCCGCGTGCGTCTTCCATTTGGGAGGCGACGGTGCGCTGCCAGATCAGTTCGTAGAGTTTGAACTCTTCGGCGTCCAGCGCGCCTGCCAACTGTCCGGGGGTGGCGAAGCGTTCGCCGGCGGGGCGGATCGCCTCGTGGGCTTCCTGGGAGTTTTTCACCTTGCGGTCGTAGACGCGCGGCTTGGCGGAGACGTAGTCGGCGCCGTAGAGCTCGCGTGCTGCGGCGCGTGCGGCGTCGAGGCCCTGCTTGGACAGGGAGGTGGAGTCTGTACGCATGTAGGTGATGTGGCCGTTTTCGTACAGTCGTTGCGCGATGCGCATGGTGCGTGCGGAGGTGAAGTGGAGTTTGCGGCCGGCTTCTTGCTGCAGCGTTGAAGTCATGAACGGCGCGTATGGTTTGCGCGTGTAGGGCTTTTCTTCGACTGCGGTGACGTGCATCGGTGCGGTGCCGAGGTCGTCGACAAGCGAATGCGCTTTTTGCTTATCGACGACCACCGCATCCGACACTAACTCTCCCCGGTCATTGAAGTCGCGGCCCTGGGCGATGCGCTTGCCGTCGAGGGAGACGAGCTTGGCGTCAAATTCTTCGGAGGAGTGGGCGAGCGAAGCAGTTAAATCCCAGTATTCGGCGGCGATGAACGCCATGCGCTCGCGTTCACGCTCGACGATGACGCGGGTGGCCACGGATTGGACGCGGCCGGCGGACAGTCGCGGCATGACTTTCTTCCACAGCACGGGGGAAACTTCGTAGCCGTAGAGGCGGTCGAGGATGCGGCGGGTCTCTTGGGCGTCGACAAGATCCATGTCGAGTTCGCGCGTGTTTTCGGCGGCTTCGCGGATGGCGGATTCGGTGATCTCGTTGAACACCATGCGCTCTACCGGCACCTTCGGCTTAAGGGTTTCAAGCAGGTGCCACGCGATCGCTTCACCTTCGCGGTCCGGGTCTGTTGCCAGCAGGAGTTTATCGGCCTGCTTGAGCTTGGCGCGCAGGTCGGTGACCTTCTTTTTCTTGTCAGCGGACACGACGTAGATCGGGTCGAAGCCCTTCTCCGGGTTGACGCCGAGTTTTGCCCACGGCTCGTTTTTGTACTTCGCGGGGATGTCGGCGGCGCGGCCCGGCAGGTCACGGATGTGGCCCACCGATGCTTCCACGATGTAATCGTCGCCGAGATACTTCTGTATCTTCTTCGCCTTTGTCGCGGACTCCACGATCACGAGAGTCTTGCCGTTTGCAGTCACGCTGACCTTTCCTCGATTCCCACTAAGCGTATGAGCGGTAAAACTTCCTCATTCTTATCAGACAACTAGCACATGGTTATACGGACGGGGGATTTTCTCGCCCCTGGCATTACACTGCGTTGGTGCCCTGGCGCGGAGTTGTTGGGGTGGAAAGGAGGACGCAGCGTGGTCGATTCACTCATTGAGTTTTTGCATACGTTGATGGGGTTGCCGATCTTTTACCCACTCGTCGTGTTGCTGATCGTTTCGGATGCGTTGGCGCCGGTGGTGCCGTCTGAAACCGTGTTGAATCTGGCTGGTGCGTTTTCCGCGTCGCGTGGTGTGCCAAATGTGTGGGGTGTGATCTTCGCGGCGATTATCGGCGCGATTATCGGCGACAATATTTGTTTCGCTCTCGGCGCGAAGTTGATTCACCGGGTGGATCGGTTGGATCCGGATTCGAAGGCTGGCCAGGCAATTACGTGGGTGCGGGCCAACATGAACCGGGGTGCGGGCGCGATGATTATTGTTGCGCGTTTCCTCCCGTGGGCGCGTTGGGTGGCCACGATTGTGCTGGGGTCGGTGCGTTACAACTGGTTTAAGTTCTTCTTTTTCGACACCATCGGCGTGATTTTGTGGGCGTGTTTGAGTGTCGGCATGGGGTATTTGGGCGGCACGCTCCTGCAGCAGTACCCGCTTCTGGGCATGGTGCTGGGTGTAGTGCTGGGTTCGCTTGTGGGGTTTGTGATTCAGAAGCTGCAGAACCAGATCTTCGAGCGTTCTGATATTCGCCGCGGAATTAGCGCGGTGTAGGCGTAAAAATTTCCCCCAGGCGGGTGTACCGTCCGGGGGTTTGTTCGCGCTGTTTTAGAGGGCTGTTTTAGAGGGCGCGAACCTGCTGGGCCTGTGGGCCCTTGGCGCCTTCGCCGACCTCGAACTCGACCTGCTGGTTTTCTTCGAGGGTGCGGAAGCCGGAACCCTGAATTTCGGAGTAGTGGACAAAGACGTCGGCGGAGCCGTCGTCGGGTGCGATGAAGCCGAAGCCCTTTTCGGCGTTGAACCATTTAACAGTTCCGGTTGCCATGGTGAAACCTTTCAAAATGTTGCATGTTTTTGTCGTCCACCAGGGCCTGTTTGGTCCTGGTGCCCGCGTGCACAATCCTCGCGAGCACCTGATGAGGCGCACACAAAATCTGTGACCGTTGCCCAGTCTGCCACGATTTGTTGTCGGGGGCACTGCTTTGGCCCGGCTAAAGTGGCTCACCATCATGGTTTCTGGTTTTGGCGATGAGCTCGTTTCGGTGCTTGCGCAGCGTTTCCCTGCTGCGACGGTGACGCATGTGGAGCATGAGCCGGCTCGTCTCGCGGTGTTTGGACAGTGGCCCGAGTGGGTGGAGCCGGGGTTGAAGCAGATGCTTATCGACGACGCCGTCACCCTCCCCTACGCCCACCAAACCCAGTGCGCGGAGTTGGCGTGGGCGGGCCGGGATGTGGTGGTGGCGACGGGGACGTCGTCGGGAAAGTCGTTGGGCTATCAGTTGCCGGTGCTGTCCGCGTTGGCGGCGGATCCGAAGGCGTGCGCGATGTATCTGACGCCGACGAAGGCGTTGGGTTCGGACCAGTTGCAGGCAACGCTTGCCATGACGCGGGGGAATGCGGCGCTGTCGTCGGTACACCCGGCGCCGTATGACGGGGATACGCCACAGGAGTCGCGGGCGGGCATCCGGGAGCACACCCGCTACGTGTTTACGAACCCGGACATGCTGCACGCGGGTCTTTTGGGTGCGCACGAGCGTTGGGCGCGGCTGCTGCGCCATTTGAAGTTTGTGGTGGTGGACGAGTGCCACACCTACCGGGGTGTGTTCGGCGCAAACGTGTCGTTGGTGTTACGCAGGTTGCTGCGTATTGCGAAGGCGTACGGGTCTGAGCCGACGCTGATTTTCGCCTCAGCGACCGCGGCGGATCCTGCGGGCCAGGCGTCGCGGCTGTGCGGGCACGAGGTTGTTGCGGTGACGGAGGATGGTGCGCCCACCGGCGAGCGCACCATCGCGTTGTGGGAGCCGGGGTTCATCGAGGGCGCCGAGGGCGAAAACGGCGCGCCGGTGCGGTACCCGGCGACGACGGAGGCGGCGTCGATCATGTCGACGTTGCTGTTGCAGGGTGCGCGCACGTTGACGTTTGTGCGCTCGCGCCGCGCCGCGGAGACGGTGGCCATGCGCGCGCAGGAGGACCTGGTGGTGGCGGGCCGGGCGGATTTCGCCGAGCGTGTCGCCTCCTACCGCGCCGGCTACCTCGCGGAGGATCGCCGCGCCCTCGAGCAGCGTCTGGATAACGGCGATCTGCTTGGCGTGGCCACGACGAACGCGCTTGAGCTTGGCATCGACGTCGGGGGCTTGGACGCGGTGGTCATGGCGGGGTTTCCGGGCACGGTGGCATCCTTTCACCAGCAGGCCGGGCGCGCGGGCCGGCGCGGTCAGGGCTCGGTGGTGGTGATGGTGGCGCGCGACGAGCCGATGGACACGTACCTGGTCCACCACCCCGAGGCGCTGCTCGGCCGGCCGGTGGAAAACAGCGTGTTCAACCCGGCCAACCCCTACATCCTGCGCGGGCACATGTACTGCGCGGCGGTGGAGCGTCCGCTTAGCGACGACGACGTCGCCGCCTTCAACGCCACCGACGTCAACGATCTGACCGCCGAGGGGTTGCTGCGCCGCCGTCCGCAGGGCTGGTTTGCGGTACCCCAGTTGGAGGGGGAGGTGACTCCGGAGGCGGCGCATTCGTCGGTAAGCATTCGCGGAGGCGTGGGTGAGGAAGTCATGATCGTCGATGTAACCGACGGGCGGCTGTTGGGCACCGTAGATGCGGGGCGTGCGATGAGCCAGGTGCACGACGGCGCGGTGTACATCCACCAGGGCGAATACTTCGTGGTGCAGTCGCTAAACCTGGACGATTACGTGGCGTTGGTGGCGCCGGAGCGGCCGGATTACTCCACGCAGGCGCGCTCCACGACCGACATCACGATCCTTGGCGAGCCGACAGATCTGGTGAACCCGTCGCCGGGGCTGTGGGTGGCCAGTGTGGACGTGGAGGTCATCGACCGTGTCACCGGCTATGTCGTCCGGCTTGCCGACGGCACCGTCTCCGAACACATCCCCCTCGACCTGCCCGAACAGCGCCTAGTCACCCGCGCGGTGGCGTACACGATCGACCCGATGGTGCTGGACAAACTGGGTATTACGGCTGGCGAGATCCCCGGCGCGCTGCACGCTGCGGAACACGCCGCGATCGGCCTGCTGCCGCTTCTGGCCACGTGCGACCGGTGGGACATCGGCGGCGTGTCCACGGCGTTGCACCAGGACACGATGCTGCCCACGGTGTTTGTCTACGACGGCCACCCGGGCGGGGCGGGCTTTGCCGACGAGGGCTTCGCCCGCTTCCACGAGTGGATCGCCGCAACCTACGAAACGGTGCGGTCCTGCGGCTGTAAGGACGGCTGCCCGTCGTGTGTGCAATCGCCGAAGTGTGGCAACGGCAACCAGCCACTGGACAAGCACGCCGCTCTGAAGTTGCTCGGCGCGCTGGTGAGCATGACTGGCTGACCGGCGAGCCACTACGGACCGGCGCGGGCGGTCGCTTCGGCGTGGCGCATCCGCACCGCTACGATGACGTCGCCCTCTGCAAACTCGCACGAGGTGACCTCGGCGCCGTTGTTGCTGGCGGTTTCGTTGCCCCAGGTGCAGGCGTCAGCACCCCGGTAGAGCGCGGTGGCTGCGGCGACGGCGGAAAGGTCCGCGGCCACGCGAGCGCGGTGTGCGTCGGCGGTGCGGGCCCCGGTGACCACCACCGCAAGGGCCAAGGAGACCACTGCGGTGATGATGCCTGTGGTGGTGACGGTGGCGGAGCCGGTGTCGTCGATAAGCAATCTGCGCATTAGAACTCCACGGGGAAGACCGCGGTGGCGCGCATGGTGCCAATCGGGGCGGGTACGGCGGCGGTAACGGTGGCCAGGCCTGCGGACTCGTGCATGCTCACCTCGCCGCGCGGCGGGGTGTAATCCACGCCCATCGCGTGCGCCCGGGCGGCGGCACCGGCAATGTCCACGGCAGCGATGTAGGCGGACATCGTGGCAATGCCACCCACGATCGCAGCCGTAACCACCACGAGCGTGGCCAGCGAAAGCGCCGTTTCAATCGTGGTCATCAGCCTGGCGTGTTGGTCAGCGCGCTGGTGATCACATTTTCGATGGCGGAAACGACCCCGTCGCCGTTGACCACGAGATACAGCACCCCGGCAAGGGCAGCTGCCGCCAACGAACCGAAAGCATATTCGATGGTTGACATTCCGGCGTCGTTACGCAAACGCTGGATGAAGAAGGTGGAAATGCGGGTCATGATTGTTCCTTTCAGAAGTTGATGAGGTTGCTCCCGAGGCTGATCACCACAGGCGCGAGCCCGAGGACGAAAAACGCCGGGAGGAAAAACGCGGTGAGCGGGATGGCGATGAGTACGCCGGCGCGTTCCGCTTTGGCTTTGGCGTGATCGGCGGCATCGGCACGCAGGTTTGAAGGGATACGTTCGCACCCTTGTGCCAGCGCCGCGCCGGACGCGTGCGTCATAGCGACGAGGCTGGCCAAGTCCTCCCCGCCGGGAATGGCGTGGAGTTCCGACCAGGCGCGCTCAGGTTCGACCCCGAGTGCGAGCAGCGCTGCGACGGTGTGCCACGGACTGCGGTCGCCGTCGTGAGTTTCGGCTACCGCGGCGGCTGCGGCACTGACCGGCAGGCCGGCCTCGAAGCAGGCCGCGAACAGGGTGATGTCGGCGGCGCAGCGGTCCGGCAGCGCGTAGTCGGGTCCGTCGCGCGGGGTCTTCGGCGTGGGCGGCACCTGGCGGGTGACGCGCCGGGCGGGCTGCGTGGGGCTGACGGCGAGCGCGATGGCGATGAGCAGGGCTGCGGCGATCATGTGGTGGCTCCTTGGATGATGTGTTGGGAAACGATCACACCGGCGCACACCAGCGCGGTGCCGACAGTGAGCAGCGCTCCGCCGAGGCCTCCCCCGGTGAGCAGCGCGAGCGGGTTCGCACCCATCGCCGCACCCATGAGCAGGCCGGCGAACGGCAGCAGGGCGAGCACAACCGCGGTGGTTTTGGGTCCGGCAAGCGCGGCGTTGGTGGCGGCGCGGTGGCGTCGGGTGTGGTCGATGTCGTCGCGCGCGGCGGCGACCAGACGCGACAGCGGCACTCCCCTGCTGGCCGACAGTGCGAACAGCGGGGCGATGCGGGCGAACTCGTCCGTCTCGGCGGCAAGCGGTGTGCCAGTGCTGACGTGGTGGATGAGGTGTGCGACGTCGCGGGCGATCTCGCGCGGTGCGTGTTCGGCGGTGCGCTCTAACGCGGCGTGCAGTGGCGCGCCGGCTTCGACGTTGGTGCCAAGGTGGCCGAGGAAGGTGGCAACCGCTTCGGTGCGCTTGGAGGCGACGCGGGCGCGCCGTTGGGTATCTACAACCCACACCACCGTCGCCGCACCCATCGCTAGCGCGATGACCAGGCTGGCCCGGTCGAACGCTAGGGCAGCGAGCACCACGGCACCGATGCCCAGCGGGATGGCAACGCGAGGTGGAACAGCCAACGAGCGTGGCGCGATGCGAGCACTCGGGGCAGGCGGCGGGCAGGCAGCGGCGCCGGCGAGAAGCAACAGCGTGGTCATGACAGGAGCTCCTCGTAACCGTCGGCGCGGCCGGCGTCGGCGTCCCACACCACCTTGGCGCGCACGGGTTGGCCTTCGAGCACGCCGATCTGGTGGAGGCGGCGTGTGCCGTCGGGGTGACGTTTGACCACGATGACCACGTCGATAGCTGCGGCGAGTTGGGCGTGCAGCCCGGCGCGATCCAGCCCGCCCAGCGCGGCGAGCGCTTCGAAGCGGGCGGGGACCTCGGCGATCGAGTTGGCGTGCAGGGTGCCGGCGCCACCGTCGTGGCCAGTGTTGAGTGCGGCGAGCAGGTCGACGACTTCGGCGCCGCGGATCTCGCCGACCACGACGCGGTCGGGCCGCATGCGCAGCGACTGGCGTACCAGGTCCGCGATGGTGATCTCACCGGCACCCTCGGAGTTCGCCCCACGCGTGGTCAGGTTGACCACGTGCGGGTGGTCGGGGGTGAGTTCCAGGGTGTCTTCGATGGCGACGATGCGCTCGGCCGGGTCGACCTCCGCGAGCAGGGCGGACAGCAGCGTGGTCTTGCCGGAGCCGGTGCCGCCGACAACCACAAACGCTTTTCGCTTTGCGACGACCCCACGTAGCACCTCCGCAACCTCCCCACCCAGCGCTCCGCGCGCTACCAGGTCGTCGAGGGTGGCCGAGGCGGTGTGCAGCACGCGCAGGGAGATGCAGGTGCCGGCCTGGGCGGTTGGGGCGAGCACGGCGTGGAAGCGCAGGAGGGTGCCGTCGTCACGGGTGATGTGGCCGTCGCAGAACGGTTGCGCGTCGTCGAGGCGGCGCCCGCAGCTGGCGGCCAGGCGGGAGGCGAGGCGGCGCACGGCGGCTTCGGATTCGAAGCGCACCGCGGAGCGTTCCAGGCCCGCACCCGAGTCGACGTAGACGCAGTTGGGGCCGTTGACGCAGATGTCGGTGACGGTGTCGTCGGCAAGCAGTGCTTCGAGGGGTCCGGTGCCGGTGGTGTCGTCGCGAAGTGTGCGCATCACATCCAGCACGCCGATGTCGCTGATCACCACGGCCTCTTCGCGGATGAGGGCTGCGATGCGGGCAGGCTCCGGGGTGGTGGGTTCGTCGGCGAGGCGGCGCTTGACGCGGGCGATGAGGTCGCGGTCGATCATTTAGGCCACCTCCTCGAGCACCGCATTGGCGCAGGCGGCTAGCGAACGGGGCACACGCGCGGGCAGGCCGGACTTCTCCACCGTGCGAGTCAGCCCGCGCACGTGTGGCAGGTGGGTGAGCACGGTGGCGCCGGTGGTATGCGCGATCTCCTCGTCGGTAAGCGCGGCCCAGGCGCTATCGCGCACAACCACCACACACGGCAGACCGGCGGCGGCGCACTCGGCGACGATACGGGTCGCGGCGGCAACTGAGCGCACCTCGGGCACGACCACCACGACGACCAGGTCGCTGCGGCCGGGAATCAGCGCGGCGGGCGCATCCACCACCGTCAGCCCTGCCCCGCCGACGGCGCCGGCGACGTGCTCCAACGCGGCCGCCTCCAGCCGGAACGGGTCCGCCACGCGCTGGCGCGGAAAGGTCAGCACCGCGATGTCGTCGGCGGTGGCGGGCAGCGCGCGGCGCACGTCGGTGCGCGCAATGGTGCCCTCGCCGAAGTCGATCTCGCCCCACCGCGCGCCGGGGACGTGCTCGATGCCAAGCAGCAGGTCGAGCCCGCCGGAGAGCCAGTGCCCGTCGAGCAGCGTTGCCGAATCACCCCGTGACGTAACCCGGCACAGCGCCGCCGCCAGGGTGGACGCCCCTGACCCACCGGATGCGCCCACGACGGTGATCACCTTCCCGCGCGCCGCCACCGCCGTGGGCTGCACGGCAAGGGCGCCAATGGCGCGCAGGAGGTCCGCGGCCTCGGCGGGCAGGACGAAGACCCGCTCGGCTGAATCGACCAGCTCCCCACCGACGCGGAAGACGTTCGCTGCGTGGGGTGGGGAAAGGTCGGGGGCGCGGGTGTCGTCGATAAGCACGGCGAATGCTCTGGGCGCGTGGCGGGCGAGCTCGGCCGCATCGGCGGTGTCGATGACCTGGCGGCCGGTCGCGGCGGCGAGGTGGACGGCCTCGGAGTGGGTGGCGGGATCGGCAACCGCGACCACGATCGGGCCGGTGTGCGGGTGTGTGCGTGTCATGCCAATAGTGTTTTTCACCAGCGCAAATGTGGCAACCACCCTGTGGACAACCCGCAATCTAAGTGACATTTCAACGAATCACCTGTGGACAACTCGTCCCAAATGTTCACTTCTTTCACAGCGGGCCTACACTGCCCCACCAGCAAAGTGGGGCTAGACTGCTAAAGCATGTCTCCCACACGGCCGGTGGCGGCGTTTTTCGACCTAGACAAGACGATCATCGCGACGTCTTCCGCCTTCGCCTTCGGCAAAGAATTCCGCAACAACGGAATGATCACGCGACAAGAGGCGTGGGACCTCTACCTAACCAAAGCGCAGTACATGCTCGTCGGCCACTCCAGCGAAAAAATGGACGCCACACGCGATTCGCTCGCCCAACTCGTCGAAGGCTGGTCGATCGAGGACGTCCAGCGCATCACCCAAGAAACGATGCGCACCGTGGTCACGCCCGCGATTTACGCCGAAGCGCGCGAACTTATCGACGACCACCGCGCCCAAGGCCACGACGTCATCATCATCTCCGCCTCTGCATCAATTCTGGTTGAGCCGATCGCGCGCGAACTCGGCGTAGACACGGTCGTGGCTACCGAACTCGCGGAGAAGGACGGCAAGCTCACCGGTGAGATCACCCGTTACCTCAAGGGCGGGGCGAAGGCGGAGGCTGTGCGCCAGTTTGTCGCCGACCACGACTACGACCTGGAGCGCAGCTACGCCTACTCCGATTCCGCCACGGACATTCCAATGCTGGAACTGGTGGGCAACCCGGTGGCGGTGAACCCGGACCGGGCGCTTCGCAAGCACGCACTGTCACACGATTGGCAGGTGCGGACCTTTAAAGACCCGGAGCCGCTGATCCAGATGCCGAACGCCCGCGAGGTGGGCATCGGCGCGAGCGTGATCGCCGGCGTGACGGCGTTGGCGGTGGCTGGGGTGCTCATCGCCCGTGCTGTGTCCGGCAAATCTGGCGACAAGCGCCGCAGCGCGTGACGTTATGTTTCACCCCGATTCAGGCAAACACTGTGATGTGTCGCTAACATCGTTGGGAGAATTCCAGGCACCTTCCCAGGGTGCCTCATGCATAGCCACCCAGGAAGGTGAGTAAACAGTGAGCAACGAAGGTCTGTACACCAGCGGCTCGACCGCCGTAACCGCCAAGGTGGATTCGATTCCGCTGCGCGATACTGATGTGACGGTGCCGGGCCAGCAGTCCATCGGCACGCTGATCTCTAACGCGTCGGAGCAGGTGTCCACCCTGGTCCGCGGCGAGATCGAGCTGGCCAAGGCTGAGGTCATGGGCGAGGTGAAGAAGGGCGCCGTTGGCGGTGGCCTGTTCGGCGTCGCCGGCGTGATTGCGCTGTACTCCTCGTTCTTCCTCTTCTTCGCGTTTGCGGAGATGCTCGCATCCTGGATGCACCGTGGCTGGGCATTCCTGATCGTCTTCCTCATCATGATCGCCCTGGCTGGTCTGCTCGCGCTGGTTGGCCTGAAGAAGGTCAAGAAGATCAAGGCTCCGGAGCGCACCATCAGCTCGGTCAACGAGTTGAAGAACCTGAAGCCGGGCGATGCTCAGAAGAACCTGACCAAAAACGAGGCTGGGCTCTACACCAGCCGCTAACCGCTGACGCAGGCTTGCGTATCGACGACACCGTTCAGCCTGGTCACATCCCCTACGCGCTGCTGCACCTGGTGTGCAGTCAGCGCGTAACCCGTTTCTGAGGCATCCAGGGACGCGCCGAAGATCATACCGGCGACCTCCCCTGCCGGGGTGAGCAGCGGGCCACCGGAGTTGCCCTGGCGGATGTCGCCGCGGATGGTGTAGGCCTCACGCTCCACGCGACCGGTGGTGTAAATGTCCGGCCCTGCGATGGTCAGTTGGCTGCGGATTCGCGCCGGTGCGGCCTCGAAGGGACCGGATTTGGGGTAGCCCATGACCACGGCGTCGTCGCCACGCTGCAGCTCGCGTGCAGCCCAACGCAGCGGCGGCAGACCCAAGCCCTGGGCGTGCAACACCGCGATGTCGGTATCCGGGTCGTAGAGCACCACATCCGCCGGCTTCACGCCGACGACGGTGTCCAGGGAGACACGCTCGGTGCCGGCGACGACGTGCGCGTTGGTGAGCACGTAGCCATCCTCAAACACGAAGCCGGAGCCCATGAGCCGGCGGCGGCAACTTTCTGCATCGCCCATGACGTGGACCACGCTCGGGCGGGCCGCCTCCACAACTTCGGGGCGAAGCGCCGCGTTATCGGGTGCGTCCACCTGGGCGCCGTGCGGGGATTGGAAGGGGGAAACGAGCGGGGGCAGGCCGGACTCGTCGAGAAGCGCTGCGAATTTCGCGGGCAGTTTCCCGGCGCTCTCCGGAGCGGTGTCGTGGATTTTGGCCAGGATGTGCGAGTTGCGGATCCCGTCGCCCAACTCGCCAGGCACCGCCGACGCCAGCGGGATTGAGATAAACCACACCACCAGCGCCAGTGCGACCGATTGGAACAGTGCGCCCACCACTGAATCCACAAAGCGGGTCAGGCGGCTGCGTACCCGCGCCCGTAAGTTGCCCCCAAGGGTCACGCCGAGCAGGTTGCCCAGGCCGACGAAGAGCACCACCACCGACAGCAGCAGCGTGATGCGGATGGGTTGGGACTCGGTGACGTCGAGAAGCAATGGCGCCACCGCCAGCCCCACCACGAGGCCCGCGATGATGCCGATTGCGGAGATCACAGCCGAAAACGCACCTTGGCGCCAGCCACTGACAAACGCAGCGACGACGGCAAGCCCAAGCAGAACGTCAACGACCAGGTGCATTCCGCAAATGTTACAGCTCGCGGTTGCGGGATCGGGCCAGCGCCTCGTAAAGATCGCCCGGACGCTCGTCCCAGGCGCGCACCCAGCCGGCTAATTCCAGCACGACCGCCAGCAGGATTCCGGTAAAACCCCAGATGAGATAGTCGCGGGCCCAAAATGTCGGACCGGTCCAGTGCTTCCAGCCGAGCTTCGCGCGGTTGGCCGGATCCACCAAGTCCCGGATGGGAACGAAGAACACGTCGTCGGTTTCGAGCTCGCTTGCCGGGTACACCTCACCCGGGTCGGGTGCGTACGCCACCACGGGGCGCACCAGCCTGCGGCTGCCACCGGTTTTCACCTGCCCCATCACCGCCAGCGGCACAACCCGCTCAGGGGCCAACCCGGTCTCCTCGTACGCCTCGCGCAACGCCGCCGCCACCGGGCCTGTATCTGTGGCGTCGATGTGCCCGCCCGGAAACGCCATCTGACCGGAGTGGCTGCGCATAGACGGGGTGCGGTGCGTGATCAGCACCCGGGCGTCCTCCGGCAGTTCCTCCGCCTCCGGGTCGCCAGCAAACACGATGAGCACCGCCGCCTGGTCCTCCCCCGGCGTTTGCGGCACGCGCGGGCCCAGCATCGCTTTGACCCGCGCATCGCCCTCGCCAGCGCGCAGCTTATCCACGAGCCCCCGCAGCCACACCGGTGCCCGTTCCGGCCGCACCGCAACCATCACAGCACCCCGCGCACGGCCTCGGCCAGCTCCTCGGCTGAGGTGAACTCCTTGGCAAACACGCCGATTTTTTCCTCGCCTCGGAACACGACGGTCAGCGGCACCACCGGCGGCAGGCCGAGCGTGCCGGCGAACACGTTGGAGTCGTCCTCAAAGCTCGGCAAGTCCACGCCGAGGTCTTCCAACAACGCCGCGCCGCGCGCCCCATCGCGGTCCGCGTGCACGCCCACCACGGTGTACTCGGGGTGCGCGCGGGCGAACTCCTCCACCACAGGCAACTCCGCCCGGCACGGTTCGCACCACCACGCCCACACGTTGGCCACGGTGATCTCCTGCTGCGCGCCGGTGGCCTCGCCGCCTAGGCACGCCAGATCCACACCTCCGATCGCACCTTCCGGGCAGTCCGGGCGTCCTGTCACCGGGGCAGATTGCTTCTCGACGACACCGTCGCCAGCCGGGGGCGTGGCGTCGTCGACAAGCAACGCCCTGGCACCCGCAATGACCAGAAGAGTCACCGCAACGATCGCGGCGACGCTGACCCAGATTGTGCGCTTCACAGGCCCACCATCCTCAAAATGTGGTCGCGCTCAGGGCCGGTGACCAGTTCGGCGGCTTCCTCCGGGTCGGTTGGGCCGACGCCGAAGGAGGGGCAGTCGAACGCGATCGGGCAAGCGCCGCAGGCCGGTTTGCGGGCGTTGCAGACGCGGCGGCCGTGGAAGATGATGCGGTGGGAGAACATGGTCCACTCGCGGCGCTCGATCAGTTCCGCGATCGCGTGTTCGATCTTCACCGGATCCGTCTCTTCCGTCAGCATCATGCGTTTGACCAGGCGTTGGAAGTGGGTGTCCACCGTCAGCCCCGGGTAGCCGAAGGCGTTTCCGCGCACCACATGCGCCGTCTTGCGCCCCACGCCCGGCAACGTGACCAGGTCTTCGAGTTTCTCGGGCACCTCGCCGCCGAAATCGGTGACCAGCTTCTGGCCCATCGCGATCAGGTTCGCCGCCTTGGAGCGGTAAAACCCGGTCGAGCGGATAATCTCCTCCACCTCTGCCTGGTTGGCCTCCGCGTAGTCAGCGGCCGTGGGGTACTTGGCAAACAGCGCCGGGGTGACCATGTTCACCCGTACGTCCGTGGTCTGTGCGGACAGCGCCGTAGCAACGAGCAACTCCAGCGGGTTAGTAAAGTCCAACTCCGCGTGCGCATCCGGGTACGCTGCCGCCAACGTGCGGTTAATACGGCGTGCCCTGCGCTTACGCCCGATCGGAGTCTCTTTCCCCTTCGCGGCGGGATGAGCACCTGGGCGGCGATGTTTCAATGGAGAGGTCGAAGCGGCCATGTCCAACATGCTAGCCGTACACTATGGGTATGACCTTTTTGCTTGTGGCGCTGATTCCGCTTGTGCTTGGGGTGTTTCCGCTTTGCATGGAGCGTGTGGAAGCAGCGGTCATCGGCTAGCACAGTTCCCAGTCGCGGAAAGACTATCCCACTGATTAGTTGAGCTGGTAGAGTTCCAGTTTGTGTGACGGTCACCGCTAATGGCACCGTTCGTGACCAATCCCACGCAGAATGCGTGAGCGACAGTCTGAGGAGGACTCATGGAAGGCGTTCAAGACACTCTTGCCCGCGCCGGCATCTTTCAGGGCGTCGACCCTGACGCGGTCGCCGCGCTGATCAACGATATGGACACCGTGGATTTCCCGAAGGGCACCACGATTTTCGACGAAGGCGAGCCCGGCGATCGCCTCTACATCATCGTCGAAGGCAAAATTAAACTTGCCCGCCATGCGCCGGACGGTCGCGAAAACTTGCTGTCCGTGATGGGCCCGTCCGACATGTTCGGCGAGCTCTCCATCTTCGACCCCGGCCCGCGTACCTCCTCCGCAGTCTGCGTCACGGACGTCACCTGCGCCACCATGGACTCCACCATGCTGCGCGAGTGGATCGACAACCACCCGGAGATCTCCCAGCAGCTGCTGCGCGTGCTGGCCCGCCGCCTACGCCGCACGAACGCGTCGCTGGCAGACCTGATCTTCACCGACGTGCCTGGCCGCGTAGCCAAGACCTTGCTGCAGCTGGCAAACCGCTTCGGTGTACATGAGGGTGGCGCGCTCCGCGTCAACCATGATCTGACCCAGGAAGAGATCGCCCAGCTTGTGGGCGCGTCGCGTGAGACGGTGAACAAGGCATTGGCCACGTTCGCTCACCGCGGCTGGATCCGCCTGGAGGGTAAAAGCGTGCTCATTGTTAACACTGAGCACCTCGCTCGCCGCGCGCGCTAACGGAGGCGCCCGCGGCGGGTCGAGAATCCGCTACTTGGCGTTGAGGTAACGCAGCGCCACACGAGTCGACTGCTCTGCGGCACCGCGCAGGACCGGGTCGACATCGTCGTAAATCGCATCGACCAGCGTATTGATGTCCGCGTTATCGCCATGCTCCTTCAGTGCCTGACGGATTTGATCCAGGCGCTGGTTACGGCGATCGATGTACTTGCGGGCGTACGCAGACAGGTCCTCACCTTCCGGGCCGTGGCCTGGAAGCAGCATGACACCCTTGCCCTTTTCCTCGAGCATTTCCAGGGTGTCCAGGTACGCACCCAGATCACCGTCGGTCTCAGAGATCATGGTGGTGTGGCGACCCGCAATGGTGTCGCCGGTGATGATGCCTTCCGGCTTACCGTCGGTGTCTTCGCCCGGGTAGACGAAGAAGCACACAGAGTCACTGGTGTGGCCCGGCGTAGCGACGACCTTCACGCGCGGGGTAACCCCCTCAACGGAGATCACTTCGCCGTCGGTGAGCGGCTCAGCGCCGGAGGTATGGGACGGATCAAGGGCGCGGACCGGTGCGCCAGTGAGCTGGCGGAACCGTTCCGCGCCGTCTGCGTGATCGTGGTGACGGTGAGTCAACAGAATCAAGGCGACCTTGTCGGCCTTTGCCTGCAGCACGTTGAGGTGGCCCTCATCGGCCGGGCCCGGGTCGACGACGATGCTCGCCTCGTCGCCCTCACCTCGGATCACCCAAGAGTTCGTGCCCTCGAGCGCCGCGTAGCTGGGGTTCGGCACCAGGACCACCGCGGCGTTGGGGGTCACAGGGCGCAGCTGGCTGTATGCGGGATGTTTCATGGCTCCCACCCTACCCCGTCACGGCTGCGCCGATGGGCAAACTAGCCTTCGAGCTCCACGACAATCTCAACCTCAACCGGGGTGTCCATCGGAAGGACAGCAACACCGACTGCGGAACGTGCGTGTGCACCGGCTTCGCCGAAGATCTCCTGCACCAGTTCGGATGCACCGTTGATCACGGCGGGCTGCCCCGTGAATGCCGGATCGGAGGCCACGAAGCCCACGATCTTGACCACGCGGGCGACGTTGTCGATGCCCACGTGTGCGTCCACTGCAGCCAGCGCGTTCAGCGCAGCCTGGCGGGCGTAGCCGTATGCATCCTCCTGGGATACCTCGGCGCCAACCTTGCCGGTGGCCGGCAGCTTGCCGTCCACGAACGGCAGCTGGCCGGACGTCCACACCTGGTTGCCGGTGCGCGTTGCTGGGACGTATGCGGCCACGGGTGCGGCCACGGTCGGAAGTTCAATGCCCAGTTCTTTCAGGCGCTCAGACCACTGTGCCATTTACTCAACCTCTCGTTTCATGTAGGCGACAACATTGTCCGGGTTCGGACCCGGGGTGACTGCGACGAGTTCCCAGCCGTCCTCACCCCAAGAATCCAGAATCTGCTTGGTGGCGTGCGACAACAGCGGAACGGTTGCGTATTCCCATTTCTTCATGGGATTCACCCTACCTAGAGGCCAATAATTTCGCCGCCGCTGGACAGGTGGGTTGCCCAGTCCTTCACGTGCGGGTTCTTACGCAGTACTGCGCGGCGCTGACGCTCGGTCAGGCCTCCCCATACGCCGAATTCCACCCTGTTATCCAGTGCGTCTGCGCGGCACTCAGTCATCACCGGGCAGGCGCGGCAGATGGCTGCTGCCTTGCGCTGCTCGGCACCGCGGACGAAGAGTGCGTCCGGGTCGCCGCCGCGGCACTGGGCCTGGGTGACCCACTCGCCACGGTCGAAGACCAGTGTTCCCGTGGAGTCGCACTTCTTGGAGGTGGTCGGTCGCAGGTTGGTTGCCGGTGCCTTTTTCAAACTCGTGGTCATCGTGCGTCTCCTTAGACGTCCTATCCCTATCCGGAAGCGGAGCGGACTCCTTTTATACAATCGACCGCATATTAGCGATCCCATGTAAATGGAATCACACAGGAAATTCCATGTCGAATGCATCACATTTTTGGGGGGAGCATGGTATTCCCCCACGCCACAGATTGAATTAAGGTGTTGGCGTGTCTGCCCTGAAAAGCTTAGGAAACCTGCTGGTCGCCGTCGTCGCATCAGCGCTCGTCATGGCGTTATGCCTGGCGCCGATCGCAGGTCTTGGGGGTGCCGCAATTGCGCGTACCGACGAGACCATGCAGTCCAACCTCTCCGACCTCACCCACGGCGACGTGCCGGGCGTGACCACGATTACGGACGTCAACGGCAAACCCATGGCGTGGATCTTCAAACAGCGCCGCTACGAGGTACCCAGCGAGCAGATCTCGCAGTACGCCAAGGACGCGCTGGTTTCTACGGAGGACCGCCGCTTCTACGTCCACGAGGGCGTGGATATGCAGGGCTTTGCCCGCGCGCTGGTGACCAACGTGCTGGCCGGCGGTGTGGAGCAGGGCGCGTCCACCGTGAACCAGCAGTATGTGAAGAACTACCTGTGGCTCATCGATGCTGAGAACGAAGAAGAAGCGCTCGCCGCCACCGAGCAGTCCATCCCCCGCAAACTGCGCGAAATGCGCATGGCATCCGATCTAGACAAGACGCTGGAGAAGGACGAGATCCTTACCCGGTATCTGAACCTGGTGTCGTTTGGTCAGCACTCCTTTGGCATCGAGGCCGCCGCCCGGACCTACTTTGACACCAGCGCCGCCAAGCTCAACCCGGCACAGGCTGCGATGCTGGTGGGTCTGCTGCAGTCGGTGGAGGCGCTGAACCCGTATACGAACCCGGAAGGGGCGGTGCGTCGTCGCAACGTAGTGCTCAACAACATGGCCGCTCAGGGCTACATCGAGCAGTCCGAGGCCGACCGCTGGGCGGGCGCACCGTTAGGCATTCTGGACAAGCCGAAGACACTGCCGGAAGGCTGCATCACCGCTGGCGACAACGGCTTCATGTGCGATTACGCCCTGCGCTACCTGGCGGAAAAGGGCCTGGACCTGGACACCATCAAAAACGGGTCGTACACCATCAAGACCACGTTGGACCCGAACATCCAGCAGGTCGCGCTTAACGCGGTGCGCAACAACGTCAGCCCGCACACCGCAGGCGTGGCGCAGGTGTTGGACATTGTGGAGCCCGGCGCGGACTCGCGCAACATCAAGGCGATGGTGTCTTCCCGCTTCTATGGCCTGGACCTGGACCAAAGCCAGACGATCCTGCCGCAGCCTGTGTCGCTGGTGGGCAACGGTGCAGGCTCCGTATTCAAGATCTTCACCGCGGCCGCCGCGCTTGAGCAGGGCTACGGGCTGAACTCCATGCTGAACACACCGGCGCGTTCCGTGGTGTACGGCATGGGCGCAGGCGGCGCCGCGAACTGTCCGCCGGGTGCATATTGTGTAGAAAATGCCGGCGTCTATGCACCGAAGATGAGCTTGCAGGACGCGCTTGCACAATCGCCGAACACCACGTTCATTGAGCTGATTCAGACCGTCGGTGTTGCCCCGGTCGTGGATCTGGCGGTTCGCTTGGGCCTGCGCTCCTACAAGGACGACAACTCGTTTGGGGACGGCCGCTCCATCGCCCAGGCCGCCAAGGAAGAAAACATGGGCTCGTTCACCCTCGGCCCCTTGGCCGTCAACGCGCTGGAACTGTCCAACGTGGGCGCCACCTTGGCCTCCAACGGGCGCTGGTGTGAGCCGAACCCGATCGCGAGCGTGACCGATAAGAACGGCCGTGAGGTCTTCATCGACCGGCCCGCCTGCGAGCAAGCCATCGACCCGGAGATCGCTGCCGCTTTGGCTGCCGGCATGTCGCACGACATTGTCGACGGCACCGGCGCCGACGCCGCAAAACGCAACCATTGGAGCGCACCCACCGCCGCGAAGACCGGCACGACCGAGTCGCACCAGTCCTCCGCGTTCCTCGGCTTCACGCTGGGCATGTCTGCGGCGCCGTACATCTTCAACGACGGCACCCAAACCACCCCGCTGTGCACCGCCCCGGTCCGCCAGTGCGGCGTGGGCAACCTCTTCGGCGGCAACGAGGCAGCCAACACCTGGTTCCAGGCCGCCGCGGGTGTGCCCGGCGCGGCCTCAGGCCTTCCGGCGGCGAGCGCGAAGTACCAGACCGGTGCGCGCCGCGCGGCCGTGGACTCCGTGGTTGGCCAGTACTCCTCCGCCGCGAAATCCCAGCTGGAGGCCCAGGGTTACAAGGTCGTGTTGAAGACGGTGCCGGGCGGCGGTGCCCCGGCCGGCCAGGTTGTGTCCATCACCCCGGCGGACGAGTCGCTCGCGCGCGGCTCCACCATCACCCTGAATGTCTCGGACGGCTCGGCCCCCTCCAGCACCGCGCCGAGCCCATCCCCGTCCCCGTCTGCTCCCCCGAGCCCCGCTGCCCCACCGGCGCCGGACTTCAGCGGCATCGAGCAATCGCTTAACGACGCCCGCGACGCCATCGCCAACGCCTTCGGCAACAACTAACGCGGCTGGCTAGCTCAGGCGGGCCTTGACAGCCTCGGAGATGCGCTTGCCATCAGCACGGCCGGCGGCCTTGGCGGTGGCGGCCTTCATGACCTGCCCCATCTGCGCCATGGAGGTGGCGCCGGTTTCGGCCACGGTGTCGTCGATAAGCACTGCGAGCTCATCGTCCGTCAACTGCTTTGGCTGGTACGCCTCGAGGATGTTCGCCTCGGCGAGCTCGGTTTCAGCGAGATCGTCGCGGCCGTTGGTCTGGTAGATCTCGGCCGACTCGCGGCGCTTCTTAATCTCACGCGCGATGATCTTCTGAATCTCCTGATCATCGACCTCGTGCTTCGTGCCCTCGGTCTCAGCGGTCTGGATCGCCGCCAGCAACATACGGATCGTGCCGGTGCGCTCCTTCTCCTTCGCCTTCATGGCTTCCTTGAGGTCTGCGCGGATCTGGTCTTTCAATGCACTCATGCCTGCGAGATTACAGTGGTGCGAGTGAAGACGTTGAAGAAAGCCGCCGCAGCCACCCTCGCCGCCGGAGCCTCCGCACTCGCCTGGGGGTTCACCGAACGCAACAACTTCCAACTGCGCGAATACACCCTGCCGCTGCTGGAGCCAGGCGTGTTGCGCGAGCGTAACGAGTTCCGCATCCTCCACGTATCCGACCTCCACATGATCCCCGGACAGAAGGAGAAGGTGGAGTTCGTCTCCGGGCTGGATGCGCTCGACCCGGACCTGGTGATCAACACCGGCGACAACCTGTCGGACCTTGGTGGCGTGCCCTGGGTGCTCGACGCCCTCGGCCCGCTGCTCAACCGCCCCGGCGCGTTTGTGTTCGGCACCAACGACTACTGGGCGCCGCGCCCCGTCAACCCCCTGAAGTACCTCACCGGTGCCAAACGCGAGCCCTCGTACGTGGACCTGCCGTGGGAGGGCATGCGCGCGGCGTTCATGGAGCGCGGCTGGCACGACGCCACCCATAACCGCCTGGAGTTCAAAGCCTCCGGCGTGCGCCTTGCTTTGGCGGGTGTCGACGACCCGCACCACGACCTCGACGACTACCCATCCATCGCCGGCTCGCCGAACCCCGACGCCGACCTGGCCATCGGCCTGCTCCACGCCCCCTACCGGCGCGTACTCGACGCCTTCGAAGCCGACGGCTACCAACTCGCCCTGGCCGGCCACACCCACGGCGGCCAGATCTGCCTACCCGGTGGCCGCGCCCTGGTCACCAACGCCGACATCGACCGCGAACGCGCCTCCGGCCTCCACCGCTACGGCCGCATGTGGATGGAGGTATCCAACGGGCTCGGCCAGTCCAAGTACGCGCCCGTACGCCTGTTCTGCCCGCCGTCCGCGTCGCTGATCCGGGTCGTCGAGCGCGGGTAGACCGGCTGCGGGGTGGTCGGTTGCGGGGTGGTCGGTTGCGGGCTGGTCGGCCCGTCCGTTCGTCTGCCGCTCCGCTGCTTTGCCTGCTCCGTCTGCTCCGTCTGCTCCGTCTGCTCTGCCTGCTCCGCCGCAGGTCGCGCGAACTGCCTAAAAGACGATATCGGGATTTGGCGATTTTCCCGGAACGCGACCTGGGCTTTTGCAAAAACGAGGACGCAAATCCCGATATCGTCTTTTGTGGCGCTGGATCCAAGCCGCACCGCGCCGCACCGCGCCACCGCCACGCCGCCGCCACACCGCCACCGCGCCACCGCCACGCCCCCACACCGGCAACAAAACGCACACAACCTGCCGTTTTGGCCAAACCGAACCCCAGGGGTATTGTGTTTCGAGTACCGCGGACAACAGTCCGAGATACCACCGGGATATGGCGCAGCTTGGTAGCGCGCTTCGTTCGGGACGAAGAGGTCGCAGGTTCAAATCCTGTTATCCCGACCAACACAACCCGCCTTCCGAGGCGGGTTTTCGCATTCGATAGTCCGTGTCGGCAGCGCCACGAAGATTTTTTCGCTCCCTGATCGAGTGCCCGTATCCTCCATCTTCGCCAGTCTCACGGTTTCTATATTGTGACGATTGGGTCAGAAAATGCTTGATTTAACTGATGCCAGTTCTATACTGGGGTTCTCGAGGGATTTGGGCTAAAACCCACCACCTCTCGAGCCGGCTGGGATTAAGTTCGCAGTCCCGGAAAGCGCAAGTGGTTGCGCGCTTCAAACTTGAGTGGCCTTTCATCCCTTCAGTGGGATGCGGGGGCCACTCTTTATTTTGCCCAGGCCACGCCCCCACGCTTAACCCAAAACTAGGCCTTGCCTCACACATCTACGATTTTTTGTCGCTCTTTTTGCTGGACCGCACATGCCGCAGATACACCAACGGCCCTACCACGGGTATGAACACCAGAAAGAGCACGATCCAGACATCCGACCATCGTCTGTTAGGTCGTCTGTTAGGTTGCCTGAAAAATACAACCAAGCTGGTAACTAGTAGCACCACAGCCACCAACGTGAGCAACATAAAAATGTAATCGACCGGTGATGGTTCCAATGGAGAAACTCCATTGCCTAGCAAAGCGGCTAACTGCATTTGTGAAATTTCCATTCACCCCTGGTTCATCACATTGCTTCTGACACGGTGTTTTCGCCCAGGATCCTACCCGGCAACGCCCCCACCATCGCGCGTTAACGCTGTCGCAACACGTCTTCCTGGACACTGAGGTTGTACAGCCCGTACACACACTCACACTCCGAGGAGGAAAACCATGACCAGCACCACCACCCGTATCGCCGCGTACGCGACTGCAGCAACGCTCGCACTTGGCGCTGTCGCCGCGACCGGCGCAGCCACCCCGGCGAACGCCGCCACCGTCGCCGCAAAGGACAAGGACGGCGTGTGCACCGTGAAGCTTGCGCCGGCCGAGAAGCGTTTCATCGAGTCGTGGTTCGACGAGTCCAAGGCGATCGGTGACTACGAGCAGGCCCGTGACCTCATCGCTGCGGTCGAGCAGGTCTACCCGGGCGTTGTCGCGGAGAACGAGAAGGCGCTCAAGGGTGAGAAGGCGGAGTTTGGCAAGTTGTTGCCGGAGGGGCTCGTCGCAAAGTATGCGGATGCGCAGAAGACGATGAAGGAGTCGGAGCCGACTGTGAATCGCACGCTGGAGGCGATTGATACGAATTCGTGGCGCGTTGGCCCGGACACGAAGCACATGGAGACGCCGCTGACCGCGAAGGATGGCGACGTGTACAAGGCGTGGGCGGAAACGCCGTCCGGCAAGGTCGCTGCGAAGCGCATGCTTATCGACGACGCCAACGCCACCGCCGCCGAAACCTGCGCCAAGGGCATGCAGGCGGATGTGAAATACCCCACCGCCAAGGCGGACGTGAACGTGCCGGCCATTGTCGGTGGGGTGATTGCGGCACTGCTGGTGATGGCAGGCCTCGTCTTCGCGCTGCCCCACTTCGGCATCACATTGCCGATGCTGGGCATGTAGTTCTCCCCCCAAACCGACCCTGTCTCCTTATCCACGTTGGAGGCAGGGCCTTTTACTATCTCGCATCTGGTGTGCTTTGAATCATATTCAATGATTTACTGCGACCTAAGTCATAGTTTTTGTAGCATTCGTTCATCCCGCTTTTTGGAAGGAATGATCGATGACGACAACTGCAGATATTTCTCCTCCTCTTGAGCGGAAAATGCTCTCTACATGGGAGGTGACTGCCATCTCGGTGGGGTTCATGGCCCCGGTGATGGCAATGTCACTGAACGGCATCGGTGTGGCGGGGCTTGTCGGCGAAGCCGTTCCGTTCGCATTCGCAGTGGCATTCGCTGGCGCAGTGTTCGTTGCTTACGCTTTTGTACGGCTATTGCAACGAGTTACGCACGCTGGCTCGGTGTACGCCCTCGCTGGCGTGACAGTCGGACCAAAAGCCGGGTTCTTTAGTGGTTTCGCGTTGCTCGGCACATACATTTTCATGACTACATGCATCCTCGGCGCATGCTCGGTGTTTTTCGAAGCGATGCTGACGGAGCTCTCCTCCGGATCTTCACAGTTCGTCGGCATTTTGGTTCCGTTGTTCATCGGAGCGCTAGGACTGTACCTCAACCTGCGAAACTCCACTTCGGCCGCGAGAGTCACACTGGTAATCGGCCTGATCGGCATCATCGCCATGTTGATTCTCTCCGTCGTGATCCTGTCAAAGGTAAGTGCCGGCACAGCGCCGTACGAAACATCGATTGATCTTGGAGCACTCACTCCTGCAGGAAACTCATGGTCCGCGATCATGACCGCATCGGTTTTCGCCTTCTTGTCCTGGGCCGGATTTGAGTCTGGTTCCTCACTCGGGGAGGAAACAACGGAGCCGAAAAAGACGGTCCCTAAGGCTCTCTTGCTCGCGGTGGTTACCGGCGGTGTCATTTATGTATTCGTCATGTTTGCTCAGACAATCGGTTTCGGCACTGACGAAGCCGGCGTTGAACGCTTCGCAGGTGCATCGTCGACACTGACCGAGCTCGGCTCCGCGTACATCGGCCAATGGTTCGCGGTGCTGATCTCTGTCATTGCGTTCTCGGTGGCATTTGGCGCGTTCCTCAGCTCGAGTACTGCGACGTCACGCCTCATTTACACTCTCGCCCGCGATGGTTTCGGCCCGACCGTTTTTGCAAACCGCGATCCGCACACTCGTGTTCCGAAACAAGCAGTATGGGCGACCAACATTATCGCGTTGGTGTTTGCGCTTGGAATGGCATTCGCTGGCCGAACCAATGTTGAGGTCTATTACTGGTACGCAACTATTGCGACGCTGTGCATGGTCATCGCCTATGGCATGGCTTCTGTTGGCGCGATCCGGTTCATCCTGAAAAAGGAATCCTCCATTCCCGTCTGGGAAATCGTTTTCCCAATCTTGGCGCTGGGCTACCTCGTTTACGTTTACCTCATCCAAGTCGTGGGACAGGTTGCACCGTACACATATTTCCCCTGGCTCTCTGGCGCGTGGTGCTTGTTGGGCCTCTCAATCATCATCCTCAATCCCAAGCTTGCCCAGAACATTGGGCAGAAACTTACGAAAGAAGACATTGACGCATGAGCATCCACAACAACGGCACGTTCACGTTCCTGGCAACCACAGATATCTCCGCACGCACTAAAGGACGGGCGATAAGCACCAAAGATTTTGAAAAAGGTGCGAGCGTTGGCTGGGTTCCAGCGAATCTAGGCATCGGGCCACTCGGTCACATTGTCGATGGAATTCCCTACGATGCCACTGGTGATATTCGTCTTGTGGCAGATGCTGATGCAACCTATGAAATCGCCGGTATCCCGGAAATCCCAACGTTTTCTTTGAGCTTCGCAAACCTGATCAACACCGATGGCACTCCGTGGGAATCTTGCGCTCGTAACTTCCTCAAGGAAGCGGTCGACGAGCTTCGCGACCGACATGGGTTAGTCATGACCGCAGCGTTTGAGCATGAGTTCACCGAACGCCACGCGAAAGAAGCGACACACCCATTTTCGTTCGCTAGCTTCGTCGACGGAGAGCCAGTGGGGAGTGCACTCTTCAATGTTCTGGAAAACGCAGGTGTAAACCCAGAATGCTGGCTGCCGGAGTATGCGCCGTATCAATACGAGCTGACTGTCAAGCCGACAGACCCTGTTACTGCTGCGGATCGTGCAATTTTGGTTCGCGATATTGTCCGCACTGTTTTTAAGGCCTACGACCGTGAGGTCACTTTCTCCCCTGTTCCGGTTGCCTCCGAGGGCGGTTCTGGAGTTCATGTCCATTACGGGTTGTACGGCACCGACGGCGAAGTTGTCGCATTTGATCCGGACGGACCCGGACGGATGTCGCGCATTGCGAGTCAGTTTAACGCGGGACTGGTTAAGTACGCTGCGCCGATGACCTGCTTATTTGCCCCATTGACAGTTAGCTACGAGCGCCTCAAGCCACACAATTGGTCGGTTGCCCAAGCATTCTGTGGCGAACAGAACCGTGAGGCTTTGGTACGCATTTGTCCGACGAACGAAGCCGACGGACGCACACCGGATAAACAGTTCCACTTCGAATTCCGCGGCGGCGATATCGGCGCTAACCCTTGGATCCTGATGGGCATGATTATCCGAGCGGGGATGGCCGGAATAGAGGAAAACCTCGACCCAGTGCCGGTAGTGACTGGCGACGATTACTCTGAGCTCGAATCGCAGGACAACGAAAACCTACCTGCGAGCCTTAAAGAAGCCCTAGACCGTTTTGAAACAAACGAGGTCGTACGCTCTTGGTTCTCAGATGCCTGGGTAGAAACATTCTTGAAGGTCAAGCGCGACGAGATCCAGCATCTGAAGGACAAGAGCATCGTTGAGCAGTGTGAGGTTTACGCGAATGTCTACTAACAACGAGTTGCAAGATGCTATCGATCGGATCCCCCTCTTTGATCACCATTGCCATGGCGTGGTCACAGACACTCTAACCCGCGAGGAATTCGAGGCGCTCATCTCTGAGTCTTCAAGCGCGGCCACTCCAGGTACGACACGGTTCGACTCGCAGATCGGTTTCCAGGTCCGCAACCTGTGTGCACCGGTTCTGGGACTTGATCCGTTCGCAAGTCCTGACGACTACATCGCCGCCCGTGCTGAACTCGAATCAGAAGAAGTCAACAAACGCTTCATCCGCAGGACCGGTATCGCGGAGTTCGGCGTGGAGACCGGACATGCCGCTGACACGATCACTGACCCGGATGCTTTTCGACGAACATCTGGAGGCACTGTTTACGAGATTGTCCGACTCGAGCGTGTCGCAGAGCAAGTGGCAGAAGCTGTTCGTGATGGTGAAGCCGTTGGTGACAAAGCCACTGAATTCCTCACCCAGCTCGGAGTAACGCTTGACGAGCATCTTGTTACAGCAGCTGGTGTGAAGTCCATCGCTGCATACCGAACTGGTCTCGATTTCGATGCAGATCGCCCCTCTGAACAGGAGGTACTTGCAGCGGCGGAAAGGTTTGTAAGAACCTCCGGGAAGCTTCGACTAGAGGACAGCACTCTCATTCGCCATTTGCTGTGGTTCGCCATCGATCGTGCGCAGGTGATCCAACTCCACATCGGCTACGGTGACGACGATGTGGACTTGCATCGCTGCAATCCGCTACTACTCACGAATCTGTTCCGCGCCTCTCTAGAATCCGGTGCCCGCTTCACCCTGCTGCACTGCTATCCGTTCCATCGAGAGGCGGGCTACCTTGCAGATGTTTTCCCACACGTGTACTTCGATGTTGGACTGGCTATCAACTACACCGGTGCCCGGTCACGCGCAGTAATTGCGGAGTCACTGGAACTGGCACCTTTCGGCAAGATTCTGTTCAGTACAGATGCGTTCGGCCTACCCGAGCTTTATTACATCGGTACTTTGCTGTTCCGTGAAGGACTTTTGTCAGTGCTTGAAGAGTTTCACAAACACAACGGATGGCCAATCGATGAATGCATCCGCGTCGCGCAAATGATCGGATTCGAAAACGCACAGCGCTTGTACGGTGTATCTACAACTAGCAGCAACGAAAAGGAGCCAAGCTAAGGATGCGCGAAAACCTTCAACAGCTGGCGGAACAGTGGGTTTCTGAATTCAACAAGTACCTCAGCGATGTCGTGGAGCTACGGAAACAAATTCACAGTTCTCCCTTCGTGAGTGGCGAAGAACAGCCCACTACTGACTTGATGATCGAAACGATGAGCGTACGACTCGAGCCGGTTGCTCAAACTGGCGCGGTCGGCCGAATCGGGCCGACAGAGGGTGCGTCCATCGGCATCCGAGGAGAGTTAGACGCACTGCCGGTAACAGAGGAGACGGGGGTGGAATGGTCATCAACAAACGATGCGATGCATGCCTGTGGTCACGACGTACACCTTGCAGCCTTGGCCGGTGTGATCAGAGCAGCGAAGAACCTCGATCTGCCATATGGCCTTGTACCAATCCTGCAGCCGCGTGAGGAAACGTACCCATCCGGTGCGCTCGACATCGCAGAGTCCGGAAAACTTCAACAACTCGGCGTCCGCCATGTCATCGGCGCACACGTTCACCCCTCAATTCCCACGGGTGCAGTTGCCGCAGGCTCTGGATTTGTCAATGCTGCTGCTGGCGAGATTGCAATCTCGGTAACCGGTAAGGGAGGTCACGGCGCGTACCCACACAACGGGTGTGACGCTGCTGTTCCCACGGCGCAAATCGCTGTAGGCATCTCGGAGGTTGTACGCAGGATCGCCGACCCAATGTCACCTGCTTTGGTAAGCATCGGCACTATCGCGGTAGGACAGGGTGCAGCGAATGTTTTGCCACGATCGGGACGGATCTTCGCTACTGTCCGCAGCACTACATCTGCGATTAATGAGCACATCGTTGAGGCAATCCGCACGATGGCAACCGGTATCGCAACTGGATATGGTTGCACCGTCAATGTGGAATACAAACCAGGCGAACCAGAGCTCGTAAACGCCGAAGTTTTGTCAGAGAAATTCGATGCCTACGCCGCTTCCCTCGGCATCGCGAATGCAGAGACGATGCGTTCGATGGGCGCCGACGACTTCTCATTTTATGGAGAGATCTGCCCATCCCTTATGTGCTTTGTCGGTGTCGCAGACAGCGACAACGAAACGGCGTCTCTGCACGATCCATCATTTCTCCCGTCCGACGAGGCGCTGTCAAACGTAGGTAAGACAATGATCGCTGGCTACATTGCTGCAGCCGAAGCCATCTCGGAAAGTGAAGGCTAGCCAATCTCCCCACACCGATTGGCAGTTAGCAAATAGCCACCGAGAACACATCTTGTTCTCGGTGGCTATTTTTGGTTTCGAGTTCTGGCTAGAACTTCGCGATCGGGCCGAGGGCGCGGTCGACAGCAAACGGGGCCAGCAGGGCAATCAAGGAGATGAGGCCCGCGATGCCTGCGATGGCCAGGGTGGCGATGAGCGCCGGGGAGTCGACGGAGGAGCCGGCGGCGGTGTTCTCGTCGGTGGTCTCCTCCACCGGCTGCATCTTGTTCTCAAAGGTCAGATTGTGGTTGACCGGATCGATGCCCAGCGCGTTCAGGCTGACAAAGAAGAGGTCGGTCTGGTCGATCTGGCCGGTGAGGTTCGCGGCACCCGGGCCGGAGGCTGCGACACGCAGCTGCGCACCGGTGTGCTGCTGGCCGCCGAGCGCATCCTCGTCCTCGTTGGTCTTGGAGGTGGCGAAGTTGACGGCCATGGTGGAGCCTTCAACCGTGGTCAGCTGAGTGACGCGACCAGCGGTGTTCTGGTTCTCGTAGGTGATCTGTGCGGTGTGAGCGTGGTCGGCGGTGGCGACGATCAGGGTCTCCTCGCCGGTCTTCTCAACCCAGTCCTGCACAGCCTGGACGGCCTCGTCGAGCTGGCCGACCTCGCCGATCAGGCCACAGGCGTCAGCCTGGTGGTCAGCCTTGTCCGGGGATGCGGACTCGACCTGGAGCAGGAAGCCGTTGTCGTTCTGCAGCAGCTCGAGCGCCTTGGAGGTCATTGCTGCCAGACGCGGGGTCTCCTCGGTGAACTCAGGGTTAGCCACGCAGGTGGCCGGCTCGAGATCGCCGCCGTCAGTGGTCGGGATGGACTGGTTCAGCGTGCGCGGCATGTTGCCCTCGGAGAACAGACCGAGGACCGGCTTGTCGGCGTTTGCCTCTGCGATCGCGTCGAGCTCGGAGGCGTTAGTGACAACCTGGTAGCCATTGTCCTTCGCGTTTTCCAGGACAGTCTTACCTGCGGTCCAGGTGTTACCGTTCTCGCCCCACTGGCCGCCCTGGACGACCTCGGTGTTGAAGTAGCTGCGGCCGCCACCGAGGGTGACGTCTGCACGCAGGTCAACGATCTGCTCGGAGATGGAGCCAAGACCGCCGTTTTCACGCAGCTGCTCGCCCTCTGCGACCTTCTTGTCGCCAGACGGTGCGTAGTAGGAACGCTTGATTGCGTGTGCAGCGAAGGCTGCCGGAGTAGCGTCCTGGATCTCGGCGGTGGTGACGTTACCGATCTTCAGGCCCTTGGCCTTTGCGATCTCGCCGAGGGTGGCAACCGGCTTGCCGGCGTTGTCCACGCCGACCGCGCCGTTGTAGGTCTTCACACCGGAGTTCCAGGCGGTGCCGGTCGCAGCGGAATCACCGACGTAGTTCGGCAGGCCGGTTTCCTTGTCCAGGGAGAAGGTGGTCAGGTAGCCGGTGTAGTCGAGGTCGTCGAGCCCCTCGAAGCGGCCTGCGGAGCCCTTAAGGTAGTTACGCGCTGCGGTGATCTCGGAGTCGCCGGTGCCGTCGCCGATGAGCAGGACGACGTTCTTCGCCTTGGCGTTGTCGATGCCCTGGCCCTCGGTGCCGAACTGGGCACAGTCGCCGACCTTCGGGGCCTCGCCTGCAGAGACGAGGTAGCACAGCTCGTCACCCGGCTTCGCCTTCGAGCGGTTGGCCAGCGAGATGACCTTGTTGCCCTTGTTGATCTTCCACGGCTCCTGGCCACCCTCGGTGCCACCGTTGAGGCCGAGCGCATTCGCCATGACGTAGAAGGCGTCGGTTTGGTCGAGCTGGCCGTTGACGTTTTCGGAGCCCGGGCCGAAGCCTGCGATGCGCACTTGGGTGCCGGTGTGCATCATGGAGAAGTTCGGGGTGTCGAACGGGTCGCCGTTGGCCTTCTTGTCAAAGACCGGGTTGCCGTTCTCATCCAGCCACGGCTGGGTGCCGAAGCCGATGGACATGGTGGTGCCGTCCTTCGGCGTCTTCAGGCGAGTTACGGCGGACACTGACGGGCGGCCGTCCGGGATGATTTCCGCGGTGTGCGCGTGGTCGGCGGTGACAACGATCATGGTCTCACCGTCCGCCTTGGCAAAGTCGAGGGCTTCCTTAATAACCTCGTCGATTTGCTGGGTCTCGCCGATCATGCCGCAGGCGTCGGCTGCGTGGTCTGCCTTGTCGATGGATGCGGACTCGACCTGGAGGAAGAAGCCCTTGTCGGCGCTCTTGTCGTCGAGAAGCTCGATGGCCTTCTTGGTCATCTCGGCTGCGGACGGCTCGTCGCCGCGATCAGCTTCCTTGCAGACCTCCGGCTCGGTGGTGCCGTCGGACTTCACCGGCACGGTCTGCTCGAACTTGCGGGTCATGTTCTTGTCGTGGAACAGGCCGAGCACCGGCTGGTCCTGGTTCGCGACGGTGATGCCCTCGAGGCCCTGCTTGTCGTCGACAACCTGGTAGCCCTTGGCAATCGCGTTTTCGCGGACGGACTTGCCGGCCTCCCAGTCGGCGCCGCCGTCGTTCTTGTCGGTCAGGAACGGGTTGCGGTTCTCGCCACCCTGCTGAACCTCGGCGTCGAAGTACTTGCGGCCGCCGCCCAGGGTGACGTCGGCGCGGGTGTCGATGATCTGCTCGGAGATGGAGCCGAGACCGCCGTTTTCGCGAGCTTCAGCACCCTTGACCGGCTTCGCGTCGCCGGACGGCGCGTAGTAGCCGCGCTTGGAGATGTGCGAGTGCATCGCGCCCGGGGTCGCATCCTGGATCTCCGCGGTGGAGACGTTACCGGTGCGCATACCGGCGTTCTTCGCCATCTCCAGCAGGTTCTCGTGCGGCTTGCCGGTGATATCGATGGATAGCGCACCGTTGTAGGTCTTCGTGCCGGTGGACCAGCCCGTTGCGGACGCGGCGGAGTCGGTGACGTACTGACGCTTGCCATCCTCACCGATAGCGAAGGTCGTGTAAGCACCTGCCGCGGTCAGCTCGTCGAGGCCCTCGAAGCGGCCGTTAGCGCCCTTGAGGTAATTACGAGCAGCAGTGATCTCCTGGTGGCCCATGCCGTCGCCCAGGATGAAGATGACGTTGCGTGCCTGGGCGTCGGTGTTGCCCTGGCCGCCCTTGCCGAACTGTGTGCAGTCACCCGGCTGCGGGGCGACGATGTTGCCGTTGGAATCGATGGAAATGCAGGTGTCCTTGCCGTTGAAGGACTGCTCCGCCGACTGTGCGAGGGAGGTAGGCAGGTTCGCAATAGCCAACGCAGAAGCGCTGACTACCGCGGTAGCTGCTTTTAGCGAGAAACGCATGTTGGGTTCCTTATAACGAGAAGCCGAAGAATATGAAACGGTTTTTGAACCGCTGCACACCCTAAACACAGCAAATTTCTAATAAGGAACGCTCAGGTGAATTTTAGGTAACTGCAGATGCGAAAAGGGCGGCCCCCAACCGGGTACCGCCCTTCGCTTACGCGTTCAGACTACTTACTGGAGGAGCCTGCGTTCTCCGACGAACCTGCGTTCTCCGATGAGCCCTTGCTTGACGACGAGCCCGTCTCGCCCGAGGACGTCACACGCTCCGAGGAGCCCAGCACCGTCATGCCGTTGTCGAAGCCCTCTTCGCGGCAGGCCTGTGCAATCAGCACACCGGTGAGGCTGGCTGCAGCGATGACACCAAGCGCAATACCCAGCGGCTGGAGCTGCTCGCCGTAGCCTGCGAACTGGCGGTTGATGGCGTCTGCCTTCATCTGCAGTTCGCGAGCCCACTCAGGCTGCTCCCACTGGCGGCCGCGGCTACCGTGGCCCCAATCGTGCTTCGGCATGGACTCCTGGAAGCGAGCGTTGAGCTCCGCGGATGCCTTCTGGATCTGCGGACCGAACGCCTCGTTCACGCCGTAGCCAATGCCGGCGAGGACGCCGATCGGCAGCAGCCACAGGATCGGGCTGTTCTTCGCAAACGCGTTGGCCACGCAGCGCTTCGCCTTATCGGAAGAGCCCTGCGGGTCCTTCGGATCGGCAGGCGTCGACGGGTCGGTCGGCTTGCTCGGGTCGGTCGGCTCGCTCGGATCAGCCGGCTTCTTCGTGCCAACCTTGATGATCAGCTTCTGCGCAGGAACCTCGACGAAGCTGCCGTCTTCACGGTGGATGCGCTCGCCAGGCTTACCCGGCTGCACAACCTCGTGCTTGCCAGCTTCAAGTTCGGAGTCCTCGATGACCTCGTAGTCGTAGGCGATCTCCTCAGTCCAGCTGGTGCCCGCCGGCGGCTTGGTGCCAACGCGGACTACGCGCTCGACTGGCTTCTCCACCATCTCGGCGACAGGCTTGCCGTCGACAACCTTGATGGTGTAGCGGCCGTCCTTACCAGCAACATCTTCGACTTCCTCGCCTGGCTTCAGGTTCGGGTCGTAAACGATCCGGGTGGTGTAGCGGACGTTGATATCGAGCTCACCTTCAGGCGTCGGCTGATCCGGGTTCTCCGGGTCAGTCGGGTCGGCCGGCTTGGTGCCGATGAGGATGACGTGATCCTGCTTCTCAACGAGCGTCTCTTCGGTGCCGTCAGAGTTGTGCTGAACCAGGCCGGGCTTACCTTCCTGTTCAACCTTGTGCTCACCCGCCGGGATGGTGGGGTCAAGCTTGACCTTCACCTCAAACGGGATCCGTTCCTTCCACTCCTGACCAGCCGGCGGCTTGGTGCCAACACGGATGATCTTCTCGACTGGCTCCTTCACGACCTTCACCGAAGGCTGACCATTCTCGACGGTCACCTCGACCTTGCCGTTCGCACCTTCCTGGTCCACGATTTCCTGACCAGGCTCGAGCGTCTCGTCGTAGATGATCTTCGTAGTGTACGGAAGCTCGACTTCCTTCGGCTCGACCGGTGGGGTCGGCTCGTCGGTCGGCGGAGTCGTTGCCTTCTTGGTACCAACGCGGATGATCTGCTTGACCGGCTCCTTGGTGCGCTCAGTGGTCACCTTTGGATCACCGGAAGGCTTGCCATCGACGATCTTCTGGGTGGAGGTCTCAACATCTTCACCAAGCTCGCCCTGCTGGTCAACCTTCTGCGTGCCATATTCCAGGGTATCGTCGTAGACGATCTCGGTCTCGAACGGAACCGGCTTCTTCACCTGGGTGACAATTTCACCGTCTTCGATTGCCGGACCGTACTCGATGATCTCGTTGACCGGGTCCTTGGTCTGCTTCTCCTCAGGGGTCACAGTCGCCTGGTCACCCTTAGCAGTGAAGTCAGCCGTGTAGGTCTTCTCACCCGGTACGCCCTTCTGGACGACCTTGATCTCACCCGGCTTCAGCTCCGGGTTCGGACGAGTCTCAACGCCGAACGGAACCGGTGCTGTCCAGGTGACCTTTTCGGATGCCTCGGCTGGCTTGGTGCCAACCTTGATCACCTGATCGACAGGCTGCTCGGTGACCTTCTCCTCAACGGTGGCTTCGCCATCCGGCTGAGAGTTGGTGACCTTCTGGGTCACCGTGGTGGTCTTCTTACCCGGCTTGCCCTCAGTGACAACCTCAGAGGTACCAGCAGGCAGGTTCGGGTCGAACTCGATCTTCACACCGAACGGAACCTCAGACTCAACGGTCTTTTTGGTCTCACCGGTGGTCTTGGTGCCAACACGGATCTTCGCGTTCTTCGGAGCCTTCGTCTGCTCAGAGGTCACCTTCGGATCGCCGGACGGCTTACCGTCGACAATCTTCTGGGTAGAGGTGACAACCTCAGTGCCAAGTTCACCCTGCTGATCGACGACCTGCTCACCCTCCTTAAGGGTGTTGTCGAAGACAATCTCAGTCTCAAACGGAACAGGCTTTTCAACCTTGGTCACCACAGAGGTGTCCTCGGCCGCCGGGCCGTACTCGATGATCTGGTTAACCGGATCCTTGGTCTGCTTCTCCTCCGGCGTGACCGTTGCCTGGTCGCCCGTGGCCGCAAAATCTGCGGTGTAGGTCTTCTCACCCGGCTCGCCCTTCTGGGCTACCTTGATCTCACCCGGCTTCAACTCCGGGTTCGGACGGGTTTCAACGTCGAACGGAACCTGGGCAGTCCAGGTGACCTTTTCGGAGGCCTCGGACGGCTTGGTGCCGACGGTGATGACCTCATCTACCGGCTCCTTGGTGATCTTCTCAGTGATCTGCGGATCGCCAGGCTTCGAGTTGGTGATGTCACGCTTGATCGTCACCGTCTTCTCGCCCAGCTCACCCTTGGTGGTCACCTTGGACTCACCGGCAGGCATGTTCGGGTCGTACTTAACGACGACCTTGTACGGGGCCTCAGCCTTGTAGGTCTCGGTGTTCTCACCAGTGGTCTTGGTGCCGATGCGGATCTTGGCCTTCTTCGGGGCCTTGGTCTGCTCGATGTTGATGCTCGGTTCGCCGTCCGGCTTGCCGTCCTTGATCTTCTGGGTGGAGGTAATCGTCTGCTCACCCGGGACGCCCTCTTCGTCGACAACTTGCTTGCCGGACTCGAGGTTGTCGTCGTAGACGTACTCGATCTCGAACGGAACCTCTTGAGTCTTCTTGCTGGTCAACTCCTCATCCGGGATGCCCGGGCCGACCTCGATGATGCGAGTGACTGGCTCCTTGGTGGTTTCATCCTCAGCAACCTGTGCTTCAGAGCCCTTGGAGGTGAACTTGGCGGTGTAGGTCTTCTCGCCGTTCTCACCTTCCTGGACGGTCTTCATCTCGCCAGGCTTGAGCTCCGGATTCTCGCGAACCTCAGTCGGGTACGGAATCGGGAACGTCCACTTGACGTCCTTGACGCTCTCGGCAGGCTTGGTGCCGATGAGGACGACCTCGTTGACCGGGTCCATCGGCTTCTTGGTTTCCGGATCAACGACGCGCTCCCACTTGCGGTCCTTGTTCATCTTCTCCTTGCCAGGCTTGCCTTCGGTTTCCACCTTGTACTTGCCGGCAGGGATTTGATCAGAGAACTTGTACTCGACCTCGAACGGAAGCTCACGCTCCGGGACGTCGACGACGTTGACCGTCGCGGTGGTGTTGTCCTTTGAGCCGTCCTCGTAGGTCACGATGACCGGGACGTCGATCTTGTCGCCCGGTTCAGCGGTATCCGGGGAAGTGGAGATGACGTTGCCCTTGTCATCCAGGCCGACGATCCAGTCACCGTTGTCGGTCTTCACCGTGTAGGTCGGGTTGCCGAACTCGTTGTTCTCGCCGGTGGCCTCGAGGCCCTCCGGGTCGATGGTGAACGGCTTGTCCGGATGAAGGTTGATCTCTTTTGGCTTCTCGACGGAGATCGGCGAGGTTGCGGTATCACCCGGGTAGACGGTCTGTGACGGAACAACCGGCTCAGCTTCCCAGCTGTTGGTCAGCTTCACCACGGTGGTGACTGGCACCAGCGGGGTCAAGCCGTTCGGGGTGGTCACCGTGACGTTGATGGTCTTCTTGTCACCCGGCTTGGAGTTTGCCGGCGGGGTGGAAGATACAACACCGGTGTTCGGATCAACCTTGTATTTCCAACCGTCAACTTCCTGCTCAGTGATCGGCGCGCCGTTCTCGTCGATGCCGAAGGAGTACTTGGAGCCCTTTGGTGCGTCCTGAACGTTATGGTTCACAGCCTGGTTCGGGCCAGTGACCTGTACGTCGTATGTTGGAGCATTGTCGCCACGCAGTACCACAAAGGTGGCCTTAACGTCCTGCGGATCTGCCTCGCTTTCCTCGCTGTAGTGCGCAAGGACCGGGACATCAAGCTTGTGCCCCTCGGGCGCGGTACGCGGAATCTTCGTGTCGATCCGACCGGTTTTCTCGTCGAGCGTGATGGTCCACTTGCCCCCCTCGTCTTCAAACGGCCACGTCCACGTCACCTTTTCTTCGCCGGTTTCTTCGTCAACAGTGCTGACTCTTTTAGCGATCTCCATGGTGTCTTTGTCAGGCGTGTACTTGAACGGAGCCTCGTCGGTCGTGTTACCACTCAAGCCACGCTCAGGGAGCGTTGGCGTCTGCGAGGCTTCTTCGTTCGGCTTCTTCGTCACCGTGTCGTATTCAGGGATCTTGATGTCGACGACCGCCTGGAACTGGACCTCAATCGGATCTGTAGTGCCATCCGGGTAGGTCGCCTTCACCTTCGGGGTGATGACGGTGCCCGGTGCGACGGTGTCGTTCGCCTTCGCGGTGACCTTGCCAGTCTCATCGACGGTGACCTTCCAACCTTCAGGCACGGTGGACTCGTCGATCTCGAACTTGGCCGGGTGGACTGGCTTGTGGCCCTTCATGATGGACTTGGTGCCCACCTGAGCGGTGAGGTCCTCACCGATTTTGCCCTTGGTCAGGCCCGGGCGTACCAGGTCAGTGACCTGGGTGTTGTTTGGATCAACAACCACCATGAGTTGAAGTACGTCGGTAGAGCCGTTCGAGTACTCCACCACAACCTGGACCTGAGCAAAGGTGCCCGGCCTCGGGTTCTCTGGGGCGGTGACGGTGACGTTGTAGTCCTCGTCCATCTCCACGGTCCAGCCTTCGTAGACGTACTTCTCGTCAAGAGTGGCCTTAGCTTCGAACCCCTTCTGATCCTTCTTCTTCGCCAGTTCCTTGATCAGGTCAGGGGTCTGGGTGAAGGTGACCTTCTGCGGCTCGGTAGCAATCGGACCGGTAGCACTATCGACGCCGGAGATGATCGACGCGTCCGTCTTGTCGTACTTCGGGGCGTGGTACTCGGTGTCATCCAGCGAGAACGCCTTGGAGTCGATGACGTTCGCCTTGCTGTAGCGATTCAGCGAGTTGGAGCTGTCGAAGGCCTTATTTTTGCCCCATTCGTTGTTGTGGTCAGCAGCAGCCTTGAGCTGGTCCACGCTGCGCGGCTTCGCCAGAACGGAGAAGTTGACGTTCTTGTCGGTCGCCAGGTCAGTACCGCGGTACTCCGGCCAGGTGAAGTAGATGTCACCGGTCTTTTCGTCGATACGCAGGTTCTGCGTACCACCGGAGGCTTCCGGGTCGGTGGTGCCGATGAACTTGCCGTTGCCGTCATAGGCCTCCACGACCATGCGGGACATGGAGTCGTCCTCGCCGTCGTTCTGCACAGCAGGAATGTTGACGGTACCGACCTTGGTTTCGTCACCGGGCACGATGACGTGCTTCTCCCAGTTCTCCCACGACACCGTAATCGGGTTACATTCAATGTTCTCGCTCGGCCACGGGTTTACAGTAGCGCTGAATACAGAGCTGTCACCTTCCGTGGCTTTCAGGCCCGAAGGATTGTCCTTCTTGTAGTTGCTCTGCCAGGCGTAGCGCACGGGATTCTCGGCAGTGGCCGAAGCGAACTGCTTGACCTTCTCAGCAGTGAGATCTGCGTAGAGATTTAGGTTTCGTTGGTCGCGAGAACCAGTAATTTCGATGCTTTCGTCAGCCTTGTGCGTGACGCTCTTGTCAAGGAAGGTCTGGCCGGCCTCCATGGAAGGCACATTGCCGGTACCCAAGACCTTGCCAAGGTTCGCGCCATTGGTGAAGGACCAATCGGCGAATGTGCGGTCCTTCGAGTTATCAAAGGAGACGCTTAAGCCCCACAGGGTCTTGTCGGGGCTATCTGTACCTGGCTCTAGGGTGTTCCAGCTGAAACCAGCCTGGCTGTGGTTAGCGGTGTCGGTCTCTGAAACAACACATGATCCGGCCGGCAGGTCGGAGGCCTTCTGGGCGCCCTTCTCTACCGCGCCGGACTTGTCGCGGATGCCGCCGGACAATGTGGCAGCCGCGGCGTACGGTGCCAGCGGGCCCGGGCCGACGACGCTCAGGCCACCAAGCGCGAGCGCAATCGCAGATGTTGCCGCGATGCTAGTAGACGTTGACTTACGAAAACGCCGAGATGATTCGGCCATGTGATACTCCTCTGTTAAGCCACTCGACGGGGCCGTGAAAGCGGCTTCTCGATCAGGTAGCTGTTTTGTAACCTTCGCTTAGCCCAGACAGCTAAGCAATAGATGACATCACATTTTAGAGGCGTACCGGACGCATGTCTAGGTGGCGGTTTGCTCGGCGGTTCGGCGCCACACCCCCGCCAGCCCCGCTGCGGCAAGCAACGCGGACAGCAACAGTGCGGCGACCACGCCTCGGTAGTCCCCGCCATTGCCGGCGGCAGACACCGCGACAGTTGTCCAATGCATAGGTACTGCCTGCGAAAGCGCGGCCCACACCGCGTCTACCTGCGCGGTGGTGGCGGTACGCCAGACCCAACCGACGAGACCGGTCTGTGTCAGCGCGACCACCGCGGCAACCCCCAACCCGACAGCCAGACCACACAAACGCATCAACACTGCGGCAAGCCCCGCGGATGCCAGCGTGCCAGCCAACAGTCCAGCGGCGACCACCGCGTATTCCTGCGCGCCAAGGCCTGCGCCGAGGACACCGGCCAGGATGGTGCCGGCCGCCGCGATAATGATTGCGCCGGGGAGGATGATCCACCGGCGGGTGCGCGTCGATAGGCAAAATGCTGCTGCGAGCGCCGTACCGCCCAGCACCGCCATCGCGGCGAGCAACATCGCGGCAATTGGCGCAAGCGTCGATCCGGTCTGCTCCGCACCCGGGGTGCCCGGCGCGGCTGCGGGCACCGGAAGGGCCGCACGTACCGCGGAGACTTTGTCGGCGTTCATGCCGGCCATCTGGTCGATCTTTTGCACGCCGGCGACCAACTCGTCGATACCACCGGTGGCCTGTGCGGTCTGTCCCTGCAACTCGCGCAGGCCCGCGGCCAACTCGGCAGCGCCGTTGGTGGCTGTATATATACCGTCGTGGTAGCTGTATCCCGGAACGGCGAGCTGGTTGGCAAGGTCGCGGGAACCGTCGCGCAGTTGGTTCATCTTCGCCACCACATCCGGCGGCAACTGGGCGGTCTGGGCTTGCTCACGCAGACCCTTGAGCGAGTCGCGGGCCTGGACCGCATCCGGATCCTTCGCATCCTTCAGCTCAGCGAGCGAGCGGTCAATCGCGCCGACCACCTGGCCGCGCACCGCCTCAAAACCTGTGACCTGGTTGACCACCTCGCCGATGGAATCCGCCAGCTGGGTCGCGCCCGCCCCCAACTGTCCGGTGCCTGCCTGGAGTTGCACCATGCCGTCGGACAACTGCTGGGAGCCGGCCTGGGCGGCGGCGAGGGCGTCGAGAAGCTGCTGGGTCTGGCCCTGCGCCTCACCAACACCTTCTGCTAACTTGCTGGCGCCTTCCTTGAGCACCTTCGCCTGCTGGCCCGCCTCACCGGCTGCACGGCGTGCATCCCCAAGGTTGTCCGCACCAACCTGCGGGGCGCCGGACACCTCCGCATCGCGCGCGGCGTTCGCCCACGTGGACGCCGGAGATAACGGCATAAACACGCCAACCACCAGCGCCAACAGAGCACACACCAACCGCAACGCGTTGTCCGATTTCATGCAACTGTTCTTATCACCAGTCACATGTGTTCTGCGGGAGGCGCACCGCCCGCTCGTGCAGCTTGATACTGTCTTTAACGTTCATTGCCAATCCCTTACAAACCTTTGAAAAGGGTTCACCATGACTCTCCCCCTCGTCATCGGGCTCGTTGCAGCAACGGTGGTGCTTTCGCCGCTGCTGGTGCGAGTCATGGACAGGAAAGCCGGGTACCCGCTCGCGGCGTTACTGTTCGCTGCCGCAGGTGTGCTGGGCACCAACTTCACCGACGTTTCCCAAGGCAGCGACCTGTTGTGGTCGTTTGTGTGGGCGCGCGATGTGATGGGTACCGGCTCCGCGATCGAGTTCGCACTGCGCGCCGACGGCTTAGGCATCTTCTTCGCGCTGCTTGCGCTGGTCATCGGCGGTGTAGTGTTCGTCTACTCCGCCGCCTACCTGCCCGAAAAGCAAGGCAACACGAGTTTCTACACCATCATGACGGCCTTCACGCTGTCCGTGCTGTTGCTTGTGCTTGCCGACGACGCCGTGCTGCTCTTCATCGCCTGGGAGCTCGTCTCCATCGCGTCGTTCATGCTGATCGCCCGCTCCGGCTCGTCGGGTGAGGCCGGCTCGTACCGCACCCTGATCCTCACCTTCTTCGGCGGCCTGACGCTTTTGGCGGGCCTTGCGGTCGCCGCCATCCAAGCAGGCACGACGCGCCTGACGGATATTTTGGCTGCGGACGTGTGGGGCGACAACCGCGTCACCGTCGTTGTCGCACTGCTGATCGCGTTCTCCGCATTCACCAAGGCTGCGCAGTTCCCGTTCCACTTCTGGCTGCCCGAAGCCATGGCGGCCGCCACCCCGGTGTCCGCGTTCCTGCACGCCGCCGCCGTGGTCAAAGCCGGCGTGTACTTGCTGCTGCGCTTCTCCACTGTGTTCTCGGACGTCGCGGCCTGGAACTACCTGCTGGTCATCATCGGCCTGTTCACGGCGATCATGTCGGCGTGCTTTGCCATCACCAAGACGGACCTGAAGCACCTGACCGCCTACTCCACTGTGTCGCACCTCGGCTGGATCGTCGCCGCCATCGGCGTTGGCTCCCCCATCGGCCTGGCCGCCGCGCTGACCCACACGTTGGCGCACGCACTGTTTAAGTCCTCGCTGTTCATGCTCATCGGTGTGGTCGACCACGAGGCCGGCACCCGCGACATGCGACGTCTGGGCAAGCTCTACGACAAGATGCCGTTCACGTTCGCCTCCACCGTGGTCGCGGCCGCCTCCATGGCTGCGGTACCGCCGCTGTTCGGCTTCGTGTCCAAGGAATCCATCCTGGACGCCTTCCACGAGGCGCCCTACGGCATGGCCCTGCTCATCATCGCCGGGTTTGCCGCATTCCTGACGTTCCTGTACTCGCTGAAGATTGTCTTCGGCGCGTTCGTCGACGGCCCGAAGGACATGTCGCACGTCCACGAAGCACCCGTCGCCCTCTGGCTGCCGGCCGCACTGCCAGGCCTGACCTCCGCGGTCCTGCCATTCATGCTGTTCTGGGTAGACAACCCCGTCTCCGCAGGCGTGCGCGCTATTACTGGCGACGACACCTTCACCACCCACCTCGCCATCTGGCACGGCCTGACCCCGCCGTTCATCGTCTCCCTGATCGTTCTGGTCGCCGGCGTGATCTTCGCAGTTGCCTTCCGCAAACCCGTCTTCGAGGCACTGCGCAACAAGCAACTCCTGCCTACCGACGGCCCCGAGGTCCTCTTCCGGATCACCCGCGGCCTGTCCGACTTCGGTGAACACCTGGGCAAGCTGGCCGACGGCTTCAACCCGTCACGCCACCTCTTCCCGCTACTGGCATCCGTTACCGCCATGGGCCTGTGCGTCATCGCACTCACCGACGGCATCGACGGTGTGACCCCAGCTGACCGCGCCGAAGGCCTGGACGTGTGGTGGGACCTCATCCCATTCGCCATCATCGCCATGTCGGTGCTTGGCATGGTGTTCACCCGCTCCCGCTTGGCCTCCGCCGTGCTGCTGGGCACCGTAGGTGTGGGCATGACCCTGCAGATGTTCATGCTCGGCGCCCCGGACGTGGCTCTGACCCAGTTCCTCGTCGAGGCACTCACCGTCGTGGTCATCCTGGTTGTGCTGCGCTACCAGCCGCGCATGTTCCCGGAGACAAAGGCTCGTCGTAAAGCACTCGCTGCTGTATTCGCACTGCTCGCCGGCGTCGTTGCCTTCTTCGGCGTCTACGGGCTGACCGGCCGCCGCGGCCGCTCCGAACTCGCCGAGTGGTACCTCACCGAAGGCGGCGATCTCACCGGCGCCGACAACATCGTCGCAGTGATCATCGTGGAGTTCCGTGGATTCGATACCCTCGGCGAACTCTCCGTCCTCGGCATGGCCGCCGTGGTCATCGCCGCCGTGGTCGCCTCCATGCCACGCCACGTGTTCGAAGCCGGCACACGCCCGCGCCCGTTCGGCCAATCGCAGTTGAACTCCATCCCGCTGCGCAAGGCCGCCGCGCTTGTCGCCCCAGTGCTCGTCGTGCTGTCGGTACTGATCTTCTTCCGCGGCCACACCGCACCAGGTGGCGGCTTCGTCGCAGCACTGGTCATGGCAACCGCATTCGCCATCAACTACCTTTCCCGCGGCTCGGACGCCGACGTGGTGAAGAACTTCACCCCAATCCGACTCACCGGCTGGGGCATCATCATCGCAATCTCCTCCGGCTTCCTCGGCTTCATCGAAGGCGGGTTCATGTACGCCATCCACGGCGAGATCGCCGGCGAACACATGACCACCTCCCTGATCTTCGACTTCGGCATCTACCTCGCCGTGCTCGGCATGGTCACCGCCGCCATCAACGCACTCGGCGGCTACCTGCGCCCCGGCGCCGACCTGTCCGACCTGGACTACTCGCGCGACGAAGCCGAAAACCCACTGCCGTCCATCCCCGAGCCACTACCGCCGGAAAACCCGGTGGACGCACACCCCGACCCGATCAACCCGGCACACGACCCGCAGCCGGTTATCACGAAGGAGCCTTAACCCATGGTCATGGCACTTACCATCGCGGTCCTCGTCGCGGGATCCGTCTACCTCGTACTCCAACGCGGCATGGTGCGCATCGTCTTCGGCATGTCCCTCTTCGGCCACGCCTCCAACCTCACCCTGCTCGCCGCAGGCGTGGGCTCCTGGCGCGGCGAAGCATTCCCCTCCCGCGTCCCCTTCGAAGACATGGGCGACCCGTTGCCACAGGCATTCGTGCTGACCGCCATCGTCATCGCAATGGCAACCACCACGATCCTGCTTATGCTCGCATCGCTCGGGCGTAACGACGACACCGCAGAGCAACCCACCGGCACCGACGCCGGCTACTCCAAGATGTGGCTCAGCCCCTCCGCACTGTCCACCGCCGGCCGCAACGCGCGCCTCAACCCCAAGAAACTGGAAGAGATCCGCGCACGCGAGATCAGCCACGTCACCAACGATGATCTGAAGGTGAAAGACTAATGGCCGTCGACGCAATCCTGCCTATCTTCGTTGCGCTACCGCTGATCGTCTCCGCGGTCACGGCGCTGAGCCCCTGGAGGAAGCTCAACAACACGCTTGCCATCGCCATCCCGGCGATCAACCTGGCAATGGGCGTGTGGCTCTACCTCTACACCGCTGAGCACGGCACGATCGCCCACGTCATCGGCCTGTACCAGGGCGGCGTTGGCATCTCGTTCGCCGCGGACACGTTCTCCGCGGTGATGATCGTGACCACCATGATCGTGGCGCTGACCTCCAACTGGTTCGCCATCGCCGTCGGCGAAACCCAAGCACGCTTCTACACACCGTTGTCGCTGGTGCTGATCACCGGCGTGTGCGGCGCGCTGCTCACCGCGGACCTGTTCAACTTCTTCGTCATGATCGAGGTCTGCCTCCTGCCCTCCTACGGCCTGATCGCCATGTCGGGCACCCGCCACCGCCTGCTGTCGGCGCGTATGTTCGTGCTGGTCAACCTGGCGGCGTCGACAATGCTGGTGCTCGGCGTGGGCTACCTCTATGCGGTGACCGGTGTGGTCAACCTCGCCTCCCTGCAAGGTGTGGCTGCGGGCAACGGCCCGGCAACGGTGGCGGCCGGCATCGTCGTCATCGCAATTGCCGCGAAGGCTGGCGTGTTCCCCGTCTACACCTGGCTGCCGCGCACCTACCCGTCCACCTCGGCCGCCGTGATGGGCCTGTTCTCCGGCCTGCACACCAAAGTCGCCGTCTACATGCTCTTCCGCATCTGGGTGATCATGTTCGACATGGACCCACGCTGGAACACCCTGCTGATCGTGGTCATGGTCATCTCCATGATCATCGGCGGCTACGCAGGCCTGGCGGAATCCACCATGCGCCGCGTGCTCGCCTACCAGATGGTCAACGGCATGCCGTTCATCCTCATCATGCTGGCATTCACTAACGACGACGCCCGCTACGCCCTGGCCGCCGGCCTGCTCTACACGCTGCACCACATGGTCACCATCGCCGCCCTGGTGCTCAACTCCGGCGCGATCGAAGAAACCTACGGCACCGGCACCATGGCCAAACTCTCCGGCATCGCCCGGCGCGACCCATGGACCTCTGCGGTCTTCGTCGCCGGCGCATTCTCCATCGTCGGTTTCCCGCCATTTTCCGGCATCTTCGGCAAAGTCACCATCGTGCTCGCCGCCGCAACACCCGGCGACTGGCGCTCCTGGGTAGCCATCACCGCCATCATCGTCGCCTCCTTCGGCGCCCTGCTGTCCATGATGCGCCTCTGGCAACGCGTCTTCTGGGGCCGACCCATGCAGCACTACCCCGAAGCGCTCAACGTGCGCGTGAGCTTCATGCTGCCGTCCGCGGTCCTCATGATCCTTTCGCTCGGCATGTTCATCTTCGCCGGCCAAATGTGGGACATCACCACCACCGCAGTCGACGACCTACTCAACGTCGACGCCTACACCAGCGCCGTACTTGGCGACGACTCCATCGGAGGCGATAACTAATGCGAGGCATCATCCACGCCGCGGGCTACACCTGCTGGATCATCAAAGAAATCTTCGCCGCCGGCCTCGACGCCGTCCTCAAGGCATTCAACCCAGCGGCCAAGATCGAACCTATCGTCATCTACTACCCCATGCGCCTGCACACCGACTGGGAAGTGTTCTGGTTCACCACCTCCATCACCGCCACCCCAGGCACCCTCTCCATGGGCCTGCGCCACCCCACCGAGCCCGGCGGCCCCATCACCCTGCTGGTGCAAGCCGCGTTCGGCTCCGACCCGGAAGACATCATCGCTGGGCTGGCGGATATGGAGGAGCACGTGCGGCCGTCGCTACGCAATAGCCCCATCGACCCAACAACCGTCACCTGGGAGCCCTACGTCGACCACGGCCCCACGCCTGACGACGACACCGTCCCGCCCGCAGAAAGGATGAGCTAAATGTTTGTCACCATCATGCAGGCCTGCCTCATCATCATGGCCATCTGCCTACTCATCTCCCTTGCAGCGGTCATCCTGACCAAAGACGAACTGTCGCGCGCCGTCATGGCCGACATGGTCTTCTACGGCATGATCGCCATCTTCCTCGTCTGGACCCTGTGGAACACCTCTTCCATCGCCTACGAGATCCCGATCCTCGCCGGCATCGTCTGCGGCGTAGTCCCAACGATCTCCATGGCCCGCATCATCTCGAGAGGACGCCGCTAATGACCATCCCCGAAATCATCGTCGCAGCCCTGGTCATCCTGGCCACCATCTGCGTCATCGCAGCCACCATCCTGCAACTACGCGCCCCCGACGCGCTGACCCGCGTCAACCTGCTCGGCCCCCTGGTAGTCATTGCGTTTCCGATCCTGATCATCGCGAAACTCATCTACTCCTGGTCCACCACCGGCTTCGACCTCAACGACTTCATCCGCGCCATCATCGCCATCCTCGGCGTCTGGATCGTCGGCTCCGTCGCCTCCTTCATCATGGGCCGCTCCCTCTACGGCGTGACGGTGTCCGACAAACTGTAATCTCTACAGGTTGTGAGCAGGAACGACGAAGGCTACATCACCGAACTGGCGCTACGCGCCGGCCGCGGTGACAAAGCCGCGCTCACCGAATTCATCCGCCTCACCCAAGACGACGTATGGCGCCTGCTCGCCCACCTCGCCGGCCCCCAACACGCCGACGACCTCACCCAAGAGACCTACCTGCGCGTCCTCGGCTCCCTGCCGCGCTTCCAGGCACGCTCATCCGCCCGCACGTGGCTGCTCTCGCTCGCGCGGCGCGCCTGGGTCGACTCCGTCCGCCACGACATGGCACGCCCCCGCAAGTCCGCCGCCGAATACGAAACCGTCGCCGCCTCCGACCCCAGCCCCGACAACCCCAACACGTGGGGTGACGTTATCGACGCGCGCTCGCTTCTCGACGAACTCCCCGCCGAACGCCGCGAAGCACTCGTATTAACGCAGGTCCTGGGCTATACCTACGAGGAAGCCGCGAAGATCACAGGCGTGCGCGTGGGCACCATCCGGTCCCGCGTTGCGCGTGCCCGTCGCGACATCATCGCTGGCACCGAGTAAATTATCTACATGCTGAAAAAAGCCTTACTTATCTCTGCCGCGTTCATCGGCACCGTGGTCGGCGCAGGCTTCGCGTCCGGCCAGGAGGCCATGCTGTACTTTTCCGCCTTCGGCACCCAGGGCCTGTGGGGAGCGATCCTCTCCTCCGCCCTCATGCTGATCGCAGGCGTAACCATCCTCCAGCTCGGCTCGTTCTTCCAAGCCAAGGAGCATATGGAAGTGCTGGGCATGATTTCGTCGAAAGTCATGGGCTGGATCTTGGACATCGCCACCATTGTGACGCTGTTCTCCATCGGCTTTGTCATGTTCGCCGGTGCTGGTGCCAACCTCAACCAACAGTTCGGCCTGCCCGTGTGGATCGGCGCGGTGCTCATGCTGCTGATGACGCTTGGCTTCGGCATGCTGGACGTGGACAAGGTCACCGGCGCTATCGGTGCGCTGACCCCGTTCCTGCTCATCTTCGTCATCGTCGGCTGTGGCTGGACCCTGGTCAACGGCCACCCCGACTGGGACGCCCTCAACATCGCCGCATCCAACGTGGAGACGTCACTGCCGAATTGGTGGGTCGCCGCCCTGAACTACACGGGCCTGAACATCATCTGCGTGACGTCCATGGCCATCGTCATCGGCGGTAACCAACTGGACACCCGCGCTGCTGGCCTCGGCGGCCTGCTGGGCGGCGTGGGCTACCTGGTCATGCTGATCCTGCTGGCGCTGTCGCTGCTGGTGAAGATCGAGACCGTCGAAGGCGACGACATGCCGCTGCTGACCTTGATCACCGACATCAACCCGACCATGGGCACCATCATGGCCCTAGTCATCTTCGGCATGATCTTCGCCACCTCGCTGAGCATGTTCTACGCCCTGGGCAAGCGCCTCGCCCGCGGCCGCGAAGAACGATTCCGCCTCATCTTCGTCGCCGCCTGCCTGATCGGCTTCGCGCTGTCGTTTGTGGGCTTCCAGTCGCTGGTGTCCACCGTCTACCCGATCCTGGGTTACCTGGGCATCCTGCTGATCACCGTGATGACCCTGGCGTGGCTTCGCGGCATCCCGAAACTGCGCAAGGAAGGCGACCGTCGCCGCCGCGCACTCGAACTGACGCGCAAGAAGATGGACCCGAGCGAGCGCTTTACCAAGAACGAGGAGCGCGAACTCGACTACATCACGTCCAAGTCCAACGTGGATGAGGAGGAACTCGTCGAGGCACTCGAGGAGGAAGTTGCGCAAGAGCTTCTCGACGACGACGAGATCGACTACGACGAAGAAGACCGCGAAAGCCCCTCCGACCTGGTCTACATCTCCTACACGGAGCCCGTGTCGGCCGAGGAGTACAAGGCGAACCCGGACGAGCCGTGGAACGACAGCACCGTCGACGACATGATCGCCGCCGAGGAGGCAGCCGAAGCCGCCGAGCGCGAGGAAGAGGAGCGCCGCCTCTAGCGGCTAGACCAGCAGCTCGGCGATCTGGATCGTGTTCAGCGCGGCTCCCTTGCGCAGGTTGTCGCCCGAGACCACAAACACAAGGCCACGGTTGCCGTCGATGGTCTGATCCTGGCGGATGCGGCCGACAAGGGAGTCGTCGATACCCGTTGCCTCGCGCGGGGTGGGCACCTCGACGACACGCACGCCCGGCGCGCCCTCGAGCACCTCGGCGGCGCGCTCCGGGGTGATCTCCTTCTCAAACTCCGCGTGCACCACCATCGTGTGACCCGTGAACACCGGGATACGTACGCAGGTGCCTGCGACCTTGAGTTCCGGGATGTCCAGGATGCGGCGGGATTCGTTGCGCAGTTTTTGTTCTTCGTCGGTTTCGAGGGTGCCGTCGTCGACAATCGAGCCCGCCAACGGCAGGGCGTTAAACGCGATCGGGGCGACGTACGGGCCGAAATCCTTGTTCTTGTCGGTGGCGCCGTCGCGCACCAGCACGTGCGGGTCGCCCAACTCGGCGACCTGGTTGGCCAACGCATCCACACCGGCGAGCCCCGAGCCGGAGACGGCCTGGTAGGAGGAGACGCGGAGGGTGCGCAGCCCGGCTTCGTCGTGAAGCGGCTTGAGCACCGGCATCGCAGCCATGGTGGTGCAGTTCGGGTTGGCGATGATGCCCTTGGCCAGGTTCTTCACCGTCTCCGGGTTCACCTCAGACACGACGAGCGGGACGTCGGTGTCCTTGCGCCACGCCGAGGAGTTATCCACCACGGTCGCACCAGCTGCGGCGAACACGGGCGCCCACTCGCGCGACGTGGAACCACCGGCGGAAAACAGGGCAATGTCGACGTCCGCGACGGACTCCTCGGTGACCTGTGTGAGGTCCTCGACGACGATGTCCTCGCCACGGAACGCAATCGTCGTACCGGCAGAGCGTGGCGACGCAAAGAAGCGCACCGTATCGGCCGGGAAGTTACGTTCGGTGAGGATGTCGCGCATCACGCGACCAACCTGGCCAGTCGCGCCAACAACTGCAAGCGTGGTCATTTGCAAAACTCCTTAACGTCCAGTGCCTGCGTACACCACGGCCGGCTCGTCGCCGCCGAGGTCAAACTTCGTGTGGATCGCACGCGCCGCCTCAGCCACATCAGCCTTGCGCACCACGGCGGTGATGCGGATCTCGGAGGTGGTGATCATCTCGATGTTGATGCCCGCGTCGCGCAGCGCGTCGCAGAAATCAGCGGTCACGCCCGGGTGAGACTTCATGCCAGCGCCGACGAGCGAGACCTTGCCAATCTCATCGTCGTACGTAATGTCGTCCCAACCTTCGTTGACCTGCATGGCGCGCAGCAGTTCCATGGTGGCGGCGCCGCTGGCCTTCGGCAGGGTGAAGGTGATGTCCGTCTTGTTGTCCTCGATGTTGGAGATGTTCTGGATCACCATGTCGATGTTCACCTCAGCGTCCGCGAGCGCGCGGAACACCTTGGCGGCCTCGCCCACCTCGTCGGTAATGCCCAGGATGGTGATCTTGCCTTCCGAGTCGTCGGTGGCCACACCGGTGAGAACTGCTTCTTCCATGGGGATATCCTCCAATGCTCCGGCGACCAGGGTGCCGGTGTCGTTGCTGTAAGACGAGCGCACCCGCAGGGGCACGTTAAAGGCACGCGCGTACTCGACGCTGCGCAGTACAAGAATTTTGGAACCGCTGGCGGCCAGCTCGAGCATCTCCTCGAAGCAAAGCTTGTCCAGTTTGCGGGCGTCGGCCACGATGCGCGGGTCTGCTGTGTAGACGCCGTCGACGTCCGAGTAGATCTCGCACTCGTCGGCGTTCAATGCGGCGGCGAGCGCGACGGCGGTGGTGTCGGAGCCGCCGCGGCCGAGGGTGGTGACGTCCTTCGTTTCACGGTTCACGCCCTGGAAGCCGGCGACGATGGCGATGTTGCCCTCGTCGATAGCTTCCTTCACACGCCCGGGCGTGACCTCGATGATGCGGGCGTTGCCGTGGCGCTCCGTAGTAATCACGCCGGCCTGGGAGCCGGTAAAGGACTGCACCTTCTCCCCCAGCGCGTCGACCGCCATGGCGACCAACGAGTTGGAGATGCGCTCGCCTGCGGTGAGCAGCATGTCCATCTCGCGCGCCGGCGGGGTCGGGTTGACCTGTGCTGCCAGGTCGAGCAGTTCGTCGGTGGTGTCACCCATTGCCGAGCAGACCACCACCACATCGTTTCCTGCCCGGCGCGTCTCCACAATGCGCCGGGCGACCGCGTTGATGCGCTCGGCGCTTTCTAACGAAGATCCTCCGTATTTCTGGACAATCAGTGCCATGTCAGCCTCCCACGGATCCTTCGTGCATTCCAACGGTCAAGAATAGCGTCCCAAAAGCGTTGGTTGGCGTCTCTCGCTAATATCATTCACCGTGCATAGTATTTTTCTCGCCGTTGTGTTCGCGCTGCTTTCGGCGGCGACGATGGCGGCGGGCACCGTGTGGCGCCACCGGATCATGCGTGACGGCAGTTCGGTAGTGAAATCCATGCGTCGGCCGGCGTGGTGGGCGTCGATGGGGCTGGCGTTTCTCGCCTACGGTTTCCAGGCCGCGGCGTTAGCGTTTGGCACCCTGCTGGTAGTGCAGCCGATCCTGGCGCTCTCCCTCATGCTCACGCTGGTGTTTTCGGCGCGCGCGGAGCATCGCCGGATGCACCAGGCGGAGGCGTTTTGGGCGATCGTCCTCACCGCGAGTGTGGCGAGTGTGATCGTGTTCGGCCGCCCCATCCCCGGCGAGCGCGAGCCCGCGACCTGGGAGTGGGCCACCGTGGTGGGGGTCGGTGCGGTGGTCTCCATACTCGCATTGGCCATTGCTTCTCGACGACGCCCCAACACCCGCGCACTCATCGACGGCATCATCTGCGGCGCCATGTTCGGCTTCCAGGCCGTGTTCTCCAAGGTGGCGGTGGACGCGTTCGTCCACGGCGGCATCTCTGGACTGCTCGCCTCCTGGCAACTGTGGGCCATGTTGGTCGCGGCGACCGCCGGCACCATCGTGCAGCAATACGCCTTCGCCGCCGGCAACCTGGCCACCTCCCTGCCAGCCTCCAAGATCGTCGAACCCCTGCTGGCGTTCTCGCTCAGTCTGACGTTGCTGGGTGAAAGCTTCAGGCACCAGTCGGTGCTTGGGTACGTGTTGGTGGGGTCGTCGATAAGCGTGATGCTCATCTCGGCGGCATTCCTCACACGCGTCTCCATAAAGTGATGTAGGGTGTGACGCATGTCGCAACGGACGCTTCTCCTTCTACGCCGCGGCGGGAATCAGGCCCACTAACACGGCCGGCACCCCGTCGCGGAGTTTCTCATTGCCGGCCGTGGACACCCCCACCCCGACAATGAAGGAACCAAACAATGTCCGACTTCTTTGCGCCCCGCGAAATCCAAACCCCATCCGGCCCACGCAACGAAGGCCAACCCGCCTGGAACAAGCAGCGCGGCTCCCAAATGCCCGTCGACCGCTACCTGACGTTCGCCCAAGAGGTAGAAGACATCACCCTGCCGGACCGCACCTGGCCCGACAAGAAGATCACCCACGCGCCGCAGTGGTGTGCGGTTGACCTGCGCGACGGCAACCAAGCCCTGATCGACCCCATGAGCCCCGAACGCAAGCGCCGCATGTTCAACCTGCTGGTAGAAATGGGCTTCAAGGAGATCGAGGTCGGCTTCCCCTCCGCATCCCAGACGGATTTTGATTTCGTGCGCGAGATCATCGAAAAGGACATGATTCCCGACGACGTCACCATCCAGGTCCTCGTCCAAGCCCGCGAGCACCTGATCCGCCGCACGTTCGAAGCCTGCGCAGGCGCGAAGAACGTCATCGTCCACTTCTACAACTCCACCTCCAAACTGCAACGCCGCGTGGTGTTCCGCAAGGACCGCGACCAGATCAAGGCCCTGGCCACCGACGCCGCCGAACTGATCAAAACCATCGCCGCCGACTACCCCGACACCAACTGGCGCTGGGAATACTCCCCCGAATCCTTCACGGGCACCGAGTTGGAGTTTGCGAAGGAGGTCTGTGACGCGGTCGTCGCAAAGATGGGTGCCACGCCAGACAACCCGATGATCATCAACCTCCCCGCCACCGTGGAAATGATCACCCCCAACGTCTACGCCGACTCCATCGAATGGATGCACCGCAACCTGGAGCACCGCGACAGCGTCATCCTCTCCCTGCACCCCCACAACGACCGCGGCACCGGCGTCGCCGCAGCCGAACTCGGCTACCTCGCCGGCGGCGACCGCATCGAAGGCTGCCTGTTCGGCAACGGCGAGCGCACCGGCAACGTCGACCTGATCACCCTCGGCCTGAACATGCTCACCCAAGGCGTCGACCCCCAAATCGACTTCTCCGACATCACCCGCATCCGCGACGTCGTCGAATACTGCAACCAACTGCGCGTACCCGAACGCCACCCGTACGGCGGCGACCTCGTCTTCACCGCATTCTCCGGCTCCCACCAAGACGCCATTAACAAGGGCCTCGACGCGCTCGCCCAAACCGTGCGCCCCGACGCCACCAGCGAAGACGTCACCTGGGACGAACTGCGCGACACCACCTGGGAAGTGCCCTACCTGCCAATCGACCCCAAGGACGTCGGCCGCACCTACGAAGCCGTCATCCGCGTCAACTCCCAATCCGGCAAGGGCGGCGTTGCCTACATCATGAAGACCGACCACGGCATCAACATACCCAAGGCCATGCAGCCCGAATTCTCCGCCGTGGTGCAAAACATCACCGACTCCGAAGGCGGCGAAGTCAACTCCAAGAACATGTGGGACATCTTCGCCCAGACGTACCTCGACCTGGACACCCCACTGGACCTGGCGTCCTACCGCATCGACGCCGCCGAAGAAGAAGGCGAAGACACGCGCGTGTCGGCGGTGGTGTCGTACGAGGGGGCTCGTCGAGAAGTGCAGGGCTCCGGCAACGGCCCAATCGCGGCGTTCGCCAACGCACTCGAGCACATCGGCATCGACTTCGAAGTACAGGACTACTCGCAGCGCGCCCGCACCGCAGGCGACGACGCCGACGCAGCCTGCTACATCTACGCCGACGTCGACGGCACCTCCGCCTGGGGCGTGGGCATCGCCGGCTCCACCACACGTGCCTCGCTTGAAGCGATCGTGTCGGCTGTGAACCGTTCCTACGTCAAGAACTAGGCCGCCCTGCCCAAGAGGTCTATACTTGGGCACACCTTTGCAGGCGGTGAGGAGAACGGATGCGAACCTACGCGGTACCCGGTGGCGGATTTGACGTCCCCATTGAGCACCCGCTTATCGACGACCCCACCGCCACCCCCTTCACCGCCACCCTCAACCCCCTCGACCGAGGCGGGTTCGAGGTACTGCACGGTGACGCCGTGGTTGGCACACTCAGCGCCGGACGCCGCGCCGACCTCGACCACATCGCCCGCCACGGCTTCGCACCCCAAGTGCGCGCACGCATCGACGGCGACGACATCGTCCTCGACCTCGCCGTCCCCAGCCTGTCCATCCCCACCAACGAACCACCCCGCGCCCCCTGGATCCTCCTCCCCAGCGGCCAGACCTACGCGGTGGGCCCATTTGAGACCGACCGGCACCCCGCCCAAGTCCTGGCAGTGATCGCTCCGGGTGGGGACGTGTCGGTCGATGGGCGGGTCGTCGCAAAGCTAGAGGCCCCGGATCTTGAGGACACGATCGCCAACCTCACCGCACGCGACCTCACCGTCGTCGCCCGCGGCACCGCCGACGGCCACACGCTGACCATCGACGCCGCACCACACACCGGCGACCTCAACATCTCACCCCTGCCATCTTTGCCCGCCCTGCCGCGCGAGAACGACACCGGATTCTTCGCCACCGTCGACGCCGAAGCCGCAGCCCTCGCAGCCGACACCGAAGACAACGCCGAACTCGACACCGCAGGCCGCAGCAGCGTCGCCAGCCGACTCGTCGCCGCAGGCGCCGCCGTCATCGCCGTCGCCGTCACCGTCGTCGGCACCACCATGATCAGCGCATCCTGGCGCGAAGACCAAAGCTCCGTCTCCCCCTTCCCCGAAACCGTCACCAACACGACCACGTCGGAATCGTCGGAATCGTCTGAGTCGGAGACGCCCGAGACGACCGAGCCTTCGGAGCCTTCGGAGCCGCCCGAGCCGTCCGAATCGCCCGCTGCGCCAAGCGCCCCCGCCGTGCGCGTACCCACCCCACAGCAACAACTGCCAGTGCCCGCACCGGCACCCGCTCCCGCGCCCGCTCCCGCTCCCGTGCCGGCACCAGCGCCTGCTCCTGCCCCGGCACCCGCACCCGCTCCGGCACAAGAGCAAGCACCGGCCCCCGCACCCGCACCTGCCCCGGCGCCCGACCCACGCCCATACGAATACTCCATCGGCGGCTTCAAAGTCCGATCCAACGCCCCGCTCGACCGCCCACTGTATGAGGTCACCGAGCCGTAGTACCCTCTGAACAATGAGTGACTACCCCTTCGTCGCAGTATTCGTGCAGGCAACCGGCATCCACCCGGCCACCGCACGCCTGCTCACCATCGACGCAGTCACCTTCGACGCCTCCGGCCGCATCGGCGAAGACTTCCACGCCGTGATCAACCCCGGCACCGACCCCGGCCCCGCCCACACCCACGGCCTCACCCCACACGACTTCGCCCAAGCGCCACGCTTCTCCCGCCACCTGCGCACACTGGACAAACTTCTCGACGGCCGCACCCTCATCGTCCACGACGCCCCCACCACCTGGGGCTTCATCGTCTCCGAGGCGAAACGCGCCATGAACGCCGCCGCCCGCGCCAACCGCTCACGCCGCGGCCGAGGCAACAAACGACGCCAACGCGTCGGACACGTGCCGCGGCCGGAGATGATTGTGGACGTGCTGGCGTCGTCGCAACGGAATGGCCACATCCCCACAGACACCCGCATCAACGCAGTCGCCAACATGATTGGCGTCGCATCCCCACCCGCAACCGCCTCGCTCGAACGCGCCCAAATCCCCGAAGCCGACTTCTCCCGCGAACAAACCCTCAAACTCATCGCCATGTACCTCCACATGGCCGACAACCCCGCCACCTACAACCCCGCCGACCTCACAGGCGACAAATTCAGCCTCCAACGCAGCGCCATCCGCGTCGACGCCGAAAAAGCCCCCGCACTCACCACCAACCCCGGCACACTCAGCAACGACGGACTCAAACCCGGCATGGAATTCGTCATCTCCGACGACATCACCCGCAACCCCGACGACCTCATCGACGCCGCCATGCGCGCCGGCCTGACCTACCGCGAAAAACTCACCCGCGAAACCTCCGTCGCCGTCTCCGACGCCAAACTCCACGGCGCCGAACTCCGCGGCAAAGCCATGCACGCCGACCGCAAAAACATCCCCGTCGTCTCCGGCGACGAATTCGTCCGCCTACTAGGAGACATGACCCCCGCAGAGTAGCCTTGTGCGCATGCAAGGACCCATCTCCCGAGCCCGGGCACGCCTAGCGACGACCGCAGCCAACCTCGCCACCGCAGCCTCCCGCGCCACCGGACGCGGCGCCGGCGGCATGATCGGCGGCCTCGTCGCAGGCGCGATCGACCCGAACATCATGGCCACCCTCGGCGGCGGCCGCCCCACCGTGCTGGTCACCGGCACCAACGGCAAATCCACCACCACCCGCATGCTCGCCGGCGCCGTCCGCACGAAACACACCGTGGCCACCAATGACGGCGGCGACAACATGGACGCCGGCATCATCTCCGCCCTACTCGCTGGCAAGGACGCGGAGGCCATCGTGCTCGAGTGCGACGAACTGCACGTCCCCAAGGTTGCCGAGCGCCTGCAGCCGAAAGCGTTCGTCCTTCTGAACCTCACGCGCGACCAATTAGACCGCGTCGGCGAGATCAACTCCATCGAACGCGCGCTACGTGGGGCGGTGATGGCGCATCCGGATGCGGTGGTCGTCGCTAATTGCGATGATGTGCTCATCTCCTCGATCGCCTACGACCACCCCAACGTCATCTGGGTCGCCGCGGGCGCCGGCTGGCTCGGCGACTCCGTAACCAACCCACGCTCCGGCGGGCACGTTGTTCGCTCGTCCCTCGCGAACAACGACGATATGGACTGGTACGCGGTCGAACCCCTCCCCGACGGCCGCGAATTCCGCCGCCCCACCCCGCAATACACCGTCACCGACAACGCCCTGCAAACCCCGCAAGGCGCGGCGGTACTCGACCTGAAACTGCCCGGGCGCGCGAACCGGGGCAACGCCGCCCAAGCCATCGCGTGCGCCGTCGAAGCCTTCGGGGTGCCGCTCGACGACGCCGTGCGCGCCGCCAGCGAAGTGGACAACGTCGCCGGCCGCTACACCACCGTCCACCTCGGCGAACACGACATCCACCTGCTGCTGGCCAAGAATCCCGCCGGGTGGCAGGAGGCGCTGTCGATGGTGGACCGTGACGCCGACGGCGTGGTCATCGCCGTCAACGCCAAGCAGGGCGACGGCGAGGACGTCTCGTGGCTGTGGGACGTCAAGTTTGAGGATTTCGGCGACACCCACGTCGTCGCCGCCGGCGAGCGCGCCACTGACCTTGCGGTGCGCCTGACGTACGGCGGCATTGACCACGAGCGCATCCCCGACCCTGTGGAGGCGATTCGTGCCTGCCCTCCGGGTCGCGTGGAGGTGTTGGCCAACTACACGGCGTTGCTGAATCTGCGCCGCGCGCTGTCGAAGCAGGAGGATTACCGTGCCTAAACTCACCATTGGTCTTGTGTTGCCCGACGTGTTGGGCACGTACGGCGATGACGGCAATGCGTTGGTGTTGCGTGAGCGTGCGCGTTTGCGTGGTTTCGATGCGCACATCGAGCGCTTTTTACTTAACGACGACATCCCCGCCACCTGCGACATCTACACCCTTGGCGGTGGCGAGGACGCCGCCCAGTTAATCGCCGCTGCCCGTTTGAGCGCCTCGCCGGGGCTGCAGGCGGCTGCCGCTGATGGTCGTCCGGTCTTCGCGGTGTGCGCCGGTTTGCAGGTGTTGGGTCACACGTTCCGTGCGCATGGCGAGGAGGTTGAGGGCGTGGGGCTTCTGGACATCACCACGTCGCCGTTGGATACCCGCGCGACGGGCGAACTCCTGTCCGAGCCGACGCAGGCCGGCATCACCGCCGAGCTGACCGAGACGCTGACCGGCTTTGAGAATCACATGGGCGCCACCGTGCTCGGCCCCGAGGCGCAGGCGCTGGGCGTGGTGACGCGCGGCGTCGGCAACGGTGCTGGTGCTGCCGCAACCGCAGCACCGAGCACCGCTGCGACCACTGGCGCGAAGGTGGATGGCGTGGTGCAGGGCAGCGTGATCGCTACTTACATGCACGGTCCGGCGCTCGCGCGAAACCCGCAGTTGGCGGATTTGCTCATTGCACGCGCGCTGGACGTGCCGCTTGCGGAGTTGGCTCCGCTTGATCTCGAGGATGTTGCCCAACTACGTCGTGAACGCCTCGCCAAATAGTTGGTCCATTGCCCCGCGGTTGGTGTTTTTCACCGGGTAGCCGCGGGGTGAGATCCATACTGGGGCACCCCGCACCATGACGATCCGGCCGCGTTTCTTACGCCACGGGTCATCATCATTCACCCGATTGTGATAGCGACACAACGGCGCCAGGTTGCCAATGTTGGTCTCCCCGCCATGCCGCCAGGCCTCCACGTGGTGTAACTCGCACACGTCAGCTCCGTGACGGCAGCCAGGAAACGCACACACCGGGGAGACCAGCTTGGCCAGATCGCGCTGTTTCTGATTCGCCAAACGCTGCGTGCGATACAAGTTCACCGCACCGGCCTGCGGGTGAAACGCCGCTACCTCCAACGCGTCGCCGAACTGAGCGGCCAAAAACTCCGCACCGGTCATGGTGGTGCCATCAGTCATCGCCAACAGAACATCATCACCATTGCCATCCAAGATGCGCAGATAATCCGGCAACGGTACTAACACCGTCGGACGCGGCGCTGCAGTAGCCACCTTGCCCTCGCCGAAGAAGATGCCAATCAGGTTCTCGGCAATCTGCGCCGCAGCCGGACGATCAGGGTCAATACCTAACCGCCCGGCGTGTTCCATGTCGGAGATCTCCCGCTCGTCGTAGGTCAGATGCAGGGTGCGTTTGCCGTTTCGCGACGGGCCGAACTTCGCCGCATCCACCGCAGGCTTCCTATCCGCCGGCACCAACGTGCGTGCCGCTGCCTC
>NZ_KV825958.1:109905-110229 GCF_001835805.1 Corynebacterium sp. HMSC034B08
CCAACGTGCGTGCCGCTGCCTCAATCGCCCGATAACCGCCTTCAACCTCAAGCAAGGCCAGGCGCAGCGCCCACCGCTGCGAGGCATCCTTCACCGGTGCAATACGCCGCTCAATCAACACCAGCTCGTCGAGGGAGAAACCACGCGCCAAAGAACTTGCTGTCTTTTGCTTGCGCGTGAACTTGGTGCGCCCGAAGTACACATCCCGCAGCCGCGACCAGGCACGCGCCCGGTCCGGTGCGAAGCCCGAGGCGAGTGCAACATCAAGGTCGAAATCAGCCAGCGTCTCCAACGCTGCGGCCGACATCGCCTGCACTAACACCT
>NZ_KV825958.1:110329-131773 GCF_001835805.1 Corynebacterium sp. HMSC034B08
ATCGCCTGCACTAACACCTCGAACGAATTCATACCCAAAACGCTAAACGCCCGGCGCAGAAAATGCACCTGGCCTGTGGATAACTGGGCGTGGAGTCGTCGAAAAGTAAAGAGTTATCCACAAATCACAGCTTGAGGCGCCCGGTTAACGCGCGGGAGAGTGTCAGCTCGTCGACAAACTCCAAGTCCCCGCCAAGCGGCATACCCGACGCCAAGCGCGACACCGTCAGCGACGGGAAGTCCTTCAACAGACGCGCCAAATACGACGCCGTCGCCTCCCCCTCCGTATCAGGGTCGGTAGCCAAGATGACTTCGGTGACGTCGGGGTTGTCGGCGCCGTCGACGTCGTCAAGCACACCGCCAATGCGCTGCAACAACGGCGCAATGGCTAGATCCTTCGGGCCGACATTCGCCAACGGATCCAACGACCCGCCCAACACGTGGTAGCGGCCCGAATACTCCCCCGTGCGCTCAATGACCTGGATGTCCTTCGCGTCCTCCACCACGCACACCAGCGTCTTGTCGCGGCTCGAATCGGCACAGATGCGGCACACTTCCTCGCGCGAGACGTTGTTGCAGATGCGGCAAAACGTCACCCCGTCGCGCACGGCGGCCAAGGCGGCGCGCAGCCTATCGATGTCCTCTGGCTCCGTCTTCAGCAAATGAAACGCGATACGTTGCGCGGACTTGGGGCCGATGCCGGGAAGGCGCGAGAATTCGTCGATAAGGTCTTGCAGCGGTCCTTCAAACACGCGGGGGTTCCTTTCGTGGCATGAAAAACGCGCCCGACCAGGCCGGCCGGACGCGGAAAGCGACAGGTTAGACGATGCCGCCGAACGGGATATCGCCCGGGCCTGCCTGCGGGGCGCCACCCTGCGGTGCGCCGCCACCCATTGCGCCGCCGGTCAGCGGGGCGATCTTCTCTTCGGCGAGCTTGCCGGCCTGGTCGTGGGCGTCGCGGTATGCGGCGAGGATGAGGTCCTGCAGCGTCTCGACGTCCTCCGGGTCAACGGCTTCCGGCTTGATGGTCAGGTCGGTGATTTCGGCGCCGCCGGTCATGGTGACGGCAACGAGGCCGCCACCTGCGGTGCCGGTGACCTCGGTCTGCAGCAGTTCCATCTGTGCCTGCTGGAGTGCGGCCTGCACTTCGGCGGCCTGGCGGATGAGTTCCTGCATGTCCTGTGGTTGGGTCATGGTTGCAACCTTTCGTTTGTTGGTAAAGCTCCGTGGGCCATTGTACGCGTCGCTTAGAGGGGTTTGGCTCCGAGTTCGGCGGCGAGGAGGTCCATGGCGACTTCGGTGGCGTCGCGGCGGTCTGCTGTTCGTTCTCCGTCGCGTGCTTCTTGGGCCATGTCGCGTTCTTCGTCTTCGCGGGTGTATTCGGGTTCGGCTTCTTCGAAGGGTTCGGTGGGTTCGGGTGGTGGTGGGATGTCGTCGCGTTCGCGTTTGGCGCGTTCGGCGGCTTTTTGGCTGGCTGCGGCGACGGCGGCTTGCCAACTGTTGGCGGGGGCAGGGTCTTCGGGCTTTTCGCTTGTCGACGACCCCTCCCCCGGATTCCACACCTCCCTCGGTTCTGGCCGCTTGACGTGGGCGGCGTCGGGGTTGGTGCCGACCACGCAACGGACCTTGATTGGCGTACCGAGCTTCTCGGTGAACACTGCGACGATGTCTGCGTTGTTGCGTTCGGCGTTGATCCGGTCAGCGAGTGCTCCGGTGTGGTGGCCGACGACGAGGGTGTCGTTGTCGAAGCCGAGGGGTTTCGCTTCCGTCAGCATGATTTCAGCGACCTGGTTGCGTGCGCCGACGGATTGGCGCAGGCGGGTCCAGTCGCGTTCGATGCGCTGGTACAGGTCGTCCGTGTCCGGCTGCTGCTGTTGCTGCTGTTGCTGTTGCGGCGCGGGTTGCTGCGGCGCGGGTTGGGCAGGTTCGGGTTCACGCTGCGGTTCCGGTTGCGGCGCAGGTTCGTGCGGCGGTTCCGACGCAGGCTGCTGTGGTTCGGGTGGCGGCGTCTGCTGCGCTCGCTGCTCGGATGCCGGTTGAGCAGGCGCGGGCGCGGGCGCGGGTTTGCGCGAGGCGGTGCGGAAGCTTGCTGCGGCGGCTGCAGCGGCTGCGGCGGCGGCAGCGCCTCCCCCGCCAGCGGCGCCAGCGTTGCCGGAGGGAGCACCAGCAGAACCGGCAGAACCGGCAGAACCGGCAGAACCACAGGCAGAGCCACCAGCACCCGCCGCGCTCACAGCACCCGGCGCCGCACCCAGCGCGCCGCCGCCGACGCTGACGGTGAGGAGGTGCGCCATCATGATTTCGAGGAGCAGGCGGGGCGAGGTGGCGCCGGCGAGGTCTGGGAGTCGGTCGTTGACTTCGGTGGCCAGGGCGGACAGATGGGCGGGGGTGAAGAGTTCGGCTTGGTGTTTGAGGATTTCGGAGCGGTCGGTGGGGGCGTCGACAAGCCCTTGCCCGAATGCGTCGGGGACGGTGCGGATCAGGAGGAGGTCGCGCATGCGGTCGAGGAGGTCGAGGGCGAAGCGGCGGGGTTCGTGGCCGGATTCGATGACTTCGTCGATGGTGCGGAACATGGCGGAGCCGTCGCCGGATGCGATGGCGTCGACGGCGGCGTCGAGAAGTGTGAGGTCTGTGACGCCCAGCAGTGGCAGGGCAAGGTCGTAGGTCAGCCCGTCGGGTCCGGCGCCGGCGAGCAGCTGGTCGAGGATGGACAGGGTGTCGCGCGGGGAGCCGCCACCGGCGCGGATGACCAGGGGGTAGACGTTTTCGTCGACGGTGACGCCTTCGTCGGCAACGATGCGCTCGAGGAGGGAACGCATGGCTTGGGGCGCGAGCAGGCGGAATGGGTAGTTGTGGGTGCGCGAGCGGATGGTGCCCAGCATCTTTTCGGGTTCGGTGGTGGCGAAGATGAAGATGAGGTGGGCGGGTGGTTCTTCGACGATTTTGAGCAGGGCGTTGTTGCCCTCTTTGGAGATCATGTGGGCTTCGTCGATGATGAAGACGCGGTAGCGTGAGTCGCTGGGTGCGTACAGGGCGCGTTCGCGCAGGTCGCGCATGTCTTCGACGCCGCCGTGGGAGGCTGCGTCGATTTCCATGACGTCGAGGTTTCCGTTGCCGCCGGGGGCGAGGGAGACGCAGGAGGGGCATACGCCGCAGGGGGTGGAGGTTGGTCCTTCGGCGCAGTTGAGTGAGCGTGCGAGGATGCGGGCGGATGATGTTTTGCCGCAGCCTCGTGGGCCGGAGAACAGGTAGGCGTGCGAGATGCGGTTGTTGTCCAGCGCGGTGGACAACGGCCGGGTTACTTGTTCTTGCCCGACGACTTCGCCGAATGTTGCGGGGCGGTATTTCCTGTACAGAGCCACGCGGGCTACCTTACTCGGCCTCGCGATTCCATTCGGTGGTGTTGGTGCCGCGGCGTCGTAGCCTGCGGGTTAGTACGTCGAGGCCTTGGTCGCGGGCGATGGTGTATTCGTCGTCGGTAAGCGCGACGAGTTCGAGTAGCAGGGTGAGTTTGCCGGGTTCGCGGTAGAGCGGCGTGCCACGGTCGAAGAGTTCGGGTTCGCGCAGCCAGCCGTGGCGTGCGGTGGTGCCGAGGTCGTCGAGGGCGCCTTCGAGCAGCACGCCGGGTTGTGCGGGGATGCCGAGGCGCTCAATGGCACGGGCTGCGGCAACGACGGCGCGCCCGGGCAATTGCTTATCGACGACCCCACCCACCGTCACAATCTCACACCGCACATCAGTCGCCCCATCCCCGTCGATGACCAGACCGGTGTCCACTTGGGAGAAGCCGACGGTGCAGGCCGCGGGGGTGGTGTTGATGGTGGTGAGGGCGACGGCGGCGTCGTCGATAAGCATGAGCTCGATGTCCATGAACGACCCGAGCCATGCGGCGACCTGATCAGTTTTCATGCGCCTCGATGCAGGCGAGCAGCACGCAGGTGGCAACGCCGTCCATGGCGGTGCGGACCTCGTCCAGCGGCGGCAAGGACGGTGCGAGGCGGATGTTCTCGTCGTTTTCGTCGATGCCGCCCGGGAAGGACATGCCGGCCTTGGTCAGGGTGATGCCGGCGTCCTTGGCCAGCTCCCAGGCGCGCTTGGCGGAGCCGTCCTTGACGTCCAGGGAGATGAAGTAGCCACCGGTCGGGTTGGTCCACTCGGCGACGTTGTACTCGCCGAGGCGCTGCTCGAGGATCTCGACGACCGCCGCAAACTTCGGAGCGAGCGAGCCGGCGTGCTTGAGCATGTGGGCGCGCAGGCCGTCGACGTCGCCGAAGAAGCGGGCGTGCGCCAACTGGTTGACCTTGTTCGGGCCGATGCCGCGCACGCCGGCGTGGCTGTTGTACCAGTCCAGGTTCTCCTTGGAGGAGGCAAAGAACGCCACGCCCGAGCCAGCGTGCGTGATCTTGGAGGTGGACGACATGTACCAGAAGCGGTTCGGGTTGCCGTGCTTCGCGGAGATCTCGAGGACGTTCGGGTTGTCCGGGAACTCGTCGGTAAGCGTGTGGATTGCGTACGCGTTGTCCCAGATCAGACGGAAGTCCGGCGCGGCGGTTTCCATGGCGCAGAGGCGCTCGATGGTTTCGGCGGAGTAGGTGATGCCGGTGGGGTTGCCGAAGATCGGCACCGACCACATGCCCTTCACCTGCGGATCCTTCACCAATTCTTCGACGAGGTCCATGTCGGGGCCGGTCGGGGTCATCGGCACCTGGATCATCTCGAAGCCGAAGTGCTCGACGATGGTGAAGTGGCGGTCGTAGCCCGGCACCGGGCAGATCCACTTGACGGTCTCCTCGTCCTTCCAGGGGCGCGACGAGTCGTTGGTGCCCCAGATATAGGCAAACGAGACGAGGTCGAACATGATGCTCAGGCTCGAAGCATCACCGGCGACGACGTTCTCCGGCGCAACGCCGAGGGCCTCCGCCCACAGCTCGCGGATGTCCGCAATGCCGTCGAGGTTGCCGTAGTTGCGCACGTCAGCACCGGTCTTGTCGGTGTAGTCGTCCGCCCCCGGCAGCGACAGCAACGCGTCAGAGAACCCGAGCTGCTCTGCGGACGGCTTGCCACGCGTCAGGTTCAGGTTGAGGTTTCGGGCCTTGAGTTCCTCGTACTGTGCGCGAGTGCGCTCGGCGAGTTCGTTGAACTGGGCTGCGTCCAGGTCCTTGAGAGACATCATCACTCCAGATGTTCGAAGGCGAATTTTGCGTGCCCACCATCGTAGCGGCCTATCCGTCCCCGAACATGAAAAAGGGACCCCACGCACCTGCTAGAGCTCGCTGACCCTTGCTGCGTTCCCGCCCTGGGGGAGTTCACAAGATAACACCGCGTGAGATCCTGCCTGACACTGTAGCCATCTCTTCCGCCAGAACACAACCTGCGCCGGGCCACGCTGCGGTTTTGGTCTTGTGGGGTGTGTGCATTACCATGTCCAAAGACGCTTCGCCGGTGCATGCCGGGGAGGTTGTTCGCTGGAGGATTCGACTAGCGGCCTATGTCACACGCCTGGAACGCGTGCGGGTTTCACGACCCTCGTGGGTTCAAATCCCACATCCTCCGCAAAATGCACGCCCCGCGTTTCTGCGCGGGGCGTTTTTGCTACCGTTTTGTGCGTGACCACCACTGCAAACACTGCGCTTGATCGACTCGCTGACCTGCTGGGTATCGGCCGTTATACGGTTGCGGATGCGGGCATGATCCCGCGCGCGATCGCCCTTGCCGCCGCCGAGGAACTCGACGTGCCCTACGAGGACGCGTGGACTGCGGAGGAGATCGCGGACAGCATCTTCGACAACTTCGCCCAGTACATCCTGGGCTCCGGGGTTGATGGTCGGGCGACGACGCTGCGCGCAATTGTCGACGACCACTTCACCGCCCAGACGTCTCGCACCCGGGGGTCGGGGGTGTCGTCGTTTAGCAAGCTCTCGTCGGACGACTTCACCCCGGCGAAAAACAAGTTGGAGGCGGTCAACCGCATTAGCGCGCTGACGGGTTCGGGCCCGGAGACGCTCGGGCCGGGCTCAAAAGAGCGCAAGTCTGTACTGGTGAACCTGGCGCGTGCGATCGACAACAACAACGCGCCGGAGGACGCGACCAAGATCGAACTCGGCCGCTGGCTGGCACAGCAGTTGGGCGGAACGTGGGGGCCGCGCGACTACTCGTCTGGCTACACGATCACGCTCAACGGGCTGAACAATCTGCTGCACCTGGCCACGCGCCGGTTTACGGGCGCGGAGGATTTCGCCTCTCCACTACTGGAGGCCAACGCGCTCGTCGCCGGTGCTGCGGAGGCGCTCGGTCTACGGGCGGACACCGACTGGGACACGGTGCCGTTCGACGGACGCACGTGTGTGGAGGAGATGTTCGCGGCGCAGTACCGCAACCGGAACCAAACGGAGTGGTTCGCCTGGTACGCCGAGTTCAAGGTCCTGCCGTTTTACGCCAAGAAGTTCAAGGGCGGACCGGCGACCATCGGCCACACGGAGTTCGACTATCAGGACACCCGCACGTGGGATTTGAAGGTGCATTCCAGCGACGGCAAAGCGGACCGCACGCCGCTCAACGACCAGTACTCGGTGGATCTTGCCGCAGCACAGGACGGGGTCGGGTTCATCGTGGTCAACACGGTGCCGGATTACACCGACGAGGACGCGTTCTACCGCTGGCACATGGCCAAGCGCGGCAAGGTAGTGAAAGACCGCAAGCCGAACTCGCGCAAGCTCAAGGTCGCGCACACGGTGACCAGCATTGAGGCGTACTACTTCCCGGACACTGCATCTATTAGCGACGCCATCGCCCGCGGCATCATCAAAGTCTTCAACCAGGGCCGCCAGCAGGACGGGTCGCCGCGCAAGCCGAAGTACGAGATGGACATGGCCCTCGCGCGCGGCACGGATTATTTGCTTACGGCGCTTGCGTGAGGTCCTGCGCGTACGCCGCCGCCACGTCCACGTCGCGCCCGAACACCACGCGGTTGAGCCGCTCCACAAGGGCGAAGGGGTGCTTGACGTTTTCGTTGATAATGCCGGCGTTGAGTTTGGTGACTAGGTTGTCGCGTTCGGAGGCGCGGATGTCACTAATAAGCACAGGCTCGATGTCGGGCACCGGCACGGACATGAGCACGCGACGGGTGAGGCTTACGCCGCCGTCGTGCCAGCGCCACCACAAATACGGCGCGGACGAGTTCAGCGTCACCGCCGCGAGGTCACGGTCGTGTGCGGTGGCGAAGTGCAGCACCTGCTTCGAGCGCCTGCTCAACTCCCCGAACGCGGCGGAGATGTAGTAGCGCGGGGTGGTGGCTACGGTGAGCGAAAACTCCGTCGGGCCAGGTACGACAAGGTCGGCGATGGTGCGCTCCCACCCCTGCATCTGCTGCCAGATGTCCTGGTGGTCGGGGTGGATTTTCAGCCACTCCCCTCCCTGACCAATCTGCCGCGGCGCGAGCAGGTGCGGTGCCTTAGCCAGCATGGCTGCCCGCGATGCTGCACGCCATCGCAAGATCGGCGTGATCCGCCACGAGTCCTCGTCCGGCGGGCACACGGTCACGGCGGCGCGCACGAAGTTGGTTTTCGACGTGTTCGACGAGCCGAACTTGTAGCCGCGGAACAGGGTGTCGGGGACGTTGTCGAAGACGGTGATGTCGCCGCCGGTGAGGTGGTCGTCGATTAGCAATCGCAGCCCTGCGAACTTCGGTGCGCCCAGGTAGGAGGCGGGCGTGACCGCGATGAAGCCGCGGCTGGTGGTGGCGACACGCTCCATGAAATAGGCGAACAGGTCGCGGGTGGCGGCGGTGGCAAACGTGTCGTCGCGCGCGGTGGAGGCGTAGGGCGGGTTCATGATGACGAAGTCGTGGGCGGGGATGTCGTCGTGAAGAAAATCGGCCACTACGCAGCGCGCGGCGAGCGCCTCAAAGCCTGCCGTGTCGCCCGGCGCGAGGAAGTGCGACAGCAGCACCACCGCGGTGCGCAGCGCGACTGGGTCGATGTCCACCAGGATCAACTGCTTTGCGACGAAGCCCCCCACATCCCCATCAACCTTCCGCGCAAGGTGCCACGCGAGCACCCCAGTGCCACAGCACGGGTCCACCCACGTGCCCTCCGGGAAACGGTTGACGTGCTGGGCCATGAACGCGGCGGCGTCGTCGGGCGTGAAGTACTGGCCCGCATCCTTGCGCGCCTTACTGTCGCTGAGCGCCAGGAACGCCTCGTAACAAACCGCGATCTCCCCGATGGTCATGTTGCCGAACACATCTTCTGAAAGCGGCTCCACCCCGAGGTAGGATTCCACCACCGGCGCAAGGTCGGGCCGCAGCGCGTTCGAGTGCGCCGCGATCCCTCGCAGCCATGCCTCCTGGCCAGTGATTTCGGGGTGCGCACGCAGGCGATTCAGCGTGGCGGTGACACGCTTTGCGGAAAAGTTCGAACCCTGGGACACGGTGTCCGAGCTTATAGCTCTTTTACTCTTCCGCTCCAATCTGGGCTGCTGTATACTCGCGTGCATGATCGACGCAAAGCTTTACGAAGCAATCAACCAGCAAGTCACCGAAGAGTACGGTGCCGCCTACATCTACCGCTACCTGGCCAACGAGATGGACGCCCTGTCCTTCCCGGGCCTGAGCGAGTGGTTCGCCGCGCAGGCATCTGAGGAGTGCGACCACGCGCAGAAGTTCGCCCAGCACCTCATCGACCGTGGCGAGCACGTCAAGCCGCACAACATTGAGATCGACGCGCCTGAGATCAAGACCCCGCTCGACGCGTTTGAGGCTGCTCTTGCGCACGAGAAGAAGGTTTCGGAGCAGATCCGCCAGATCACCCGCCTGGCCGATGAGGTCGGCGACCTCGAGTCCCGCCCGCTGCTCAACTGGTTCCTGGAGGAGCAGATTGAGGAAGAGTCGACCGTGAGCGAGATCGTCGACCAGCTCAAGCTTGTTGGCAAGGACGGCTCGGGCCTGTTGCGTATCGACGCCCGCCTGGCCGGCCGCTCCACCGACTCCGACGCGTAACCCACCCCCGGATTTCGCGTTCAGCCCCCGTCACGTGCGGGGGCTTTGTTTGTGTCTAGCGCTGTTTGTGTCTAGCTGGATTGTTGGCGGCGCTTGACCCGCCACATGTCGATCGCGATGACCACACCGAGGATCGCAGCGTGCTGGCGTTCGCTCAGCTCCGGCTCGAACTGCACCCGGTAGTCCGACTTGCCGGTCAGTTCGCGCCCGAAGCCTTTGTATTCCGCGACCACGTGCGCGATCGGGCGGCCCTGCGATGTGAGCGTGTAGTTGCGGTTGAACACCTTGCCTTCGACTTGCACCTCGGGAAACCCTGCGATGTCGAGGTCGAATTTTGAGCCCATGAGCTTGAACCGCGATGTCAGCCGCGCCAGCTCCATCGCGGGCGTGACTAGACGCACGGTGTAGCTGTCGCGGATGAGGTCGATCGGGTCTTCGATGCTGATAAGGTGCGTGCCGCCTGCGTCGAACACGTCGACTTGGCGCGAGGCCCGGCTCAGCACGTCTTTCATGTTGAGCTTCGTTTGCCGTGCCGTGCCAAGCGGTTGTCCGGTGGGTGCTTCGATCGCGAACTCGTTGCGGCCGAAGATTTTGGTTTGCCGGATAATGACTTCGTTTTCCCGCAGCATGGTGTAAATCGTAATCCCGCCGCGCTGCGCGTGCCGGGCAGAAATGCGTAAAAGGCTGACGCCAGTTCCGAGTGCGAACTGGCATCAGCCTTTTACGGTGTTCGGGAGAAAAGGGTTAGGCGGTTTCCTCGGTCTCCTTACCGTCGCCCTTGTCCTCGCCTTTGTCTTCGCCCTTGTCGGAGGAACCCTTCGCGTCTGACTTGGAGCTCTGGGCCCACTCCGGCAGTTCGCCGTCCTTGCACAGGGCGGCGAGGATGCCAATGCCTGCTGCCAGACCAGCCAGGGACAAACCGATGGCTGCTGCCTGGGTGACCTCCGGGCCGAACTGCTGCTGCAGACGGTCAGCCTCAACCTGGATCTGACGCATCCACTCCGGCTGCGGGCGGCGGTTGGTCTCGCCGCCGAGGCCGAACTGCTCGAGCGGATTCGGGATGTTCATCTTCTCCGACACGTTCGCTGCTGCCTTGCTCAGCTCGGCGCCGAGCGGGCCGGCCAGCGGTGCGCCGATGGCGATCAGCAGGCCGAGCGGAACCAGCCACAGCAGCGGGTTGTTCTCGGACGACATGCTGTCGAAGCACTTCTTCAAGTTCTCCGAGGAGCCCTGGTCAGACACCAGGTTCTGCGACTGCTTCTGGCCTGGGTCGTTCGGGATGGAACCGTTGTCGGTCTTGACTGGGATCTCGACGATCGTGGTCTTGCCGTCCGGCGTCTTCACCTCCACCGGGATGGTGATGTTGGTGCCCGGCTTCACGTCGGCTGGCGGGGTGATGGTCAGGTTGCCCGTGCTTGGGTTGACCTCGACCTTCCAACCCTCCGGGATCTTCGGGTTGTCCGGGATCTTCCATTCGCCCGAACCGTTCGGCGGCGGAACCTCCGTCTTCTGGCCCGGGTAGACAACGATCACGGTGGTGGTGTTGTTGTCGCCTGGGGTGGTGTTGTCGGTGCCGTTGCCCGGCTGGGTATCCGGGACCTTCACCGTGACCTTTGCCGGCACGACGTCGGTCTTGCCGCTCGGGTAGGTGACGGTGACGTCGATGATTTTCTCGTCGCCATCCTTCGCGGTCTTCGGCACGGTGACCGTGATGTCGCCAGTCTTGGCGTCGATCTGCGGGTTCCACTCCTCAAGGTCCTGGCCCGGGGTGATCTCGTAGGTGGAACCACCCGGCACGTCGTCCTTCTTCGGCTTCAAGGTGGCGTTCTGGCCCGGGGTCTTCTCTACCTCCGGGTACTCCGGGGCACCGTGGACGATGACCTTCGCCGGAACGTTCTTATCCACGGAACCGTCCGGGTAGGTCACGTCGACCAGGATCGTCTTCACATCGCCAGGCTTTGCGGAGCCCGGGATGGTGACGGTGATGGTGCCGGTTGTCGGATCAACCTTCGGCGCCCAATCACCCAGGTCCTGGCCCGGGGTGATGGTGAAGGTGGAGCCCTCCGGCAGGTTCTTGTTGTTCTGCTCGAGGCTGACGTCCACCCCGACCTTGCCGTAGGTCTCGCCGTAGCCCGGGGTGTTCAGGTTTGCGTCGGTGTCGCGCACCGTCACCACCGTGTCGATGGTGTCCTTGGAACCGTCGGCGTAGGTGACGTCCACGGTGAACGTGGCGGTATCGCCGTGCTTCGCGCCCTTCGGGGCGGTGACCTTCAGCGTGCCGTCCTTGGCTGGTTCAGCGGTCCAGCCTTCCGGTGCGTCGACGACGGTGTAGGTGGCGTCGACGGCGGTGCCGCGGACGTCGCCAGGCTGCGCCTTCAACGCAACATCAACGGAGCCACCCGGCTTGACCGTGTTCGGCGTGTTGTAGGCGGGAGCAAACTTGGCAACAGGGACGGAACCGGTGAACTTCGGCGTGTCTTGATCAACAACGCCGTCCTCGGTTGCAACGCGCAGTACCTGTGGGTTCTTGTAGGCGTCGAAATCCTCGTCCTTGGTGGTCTCGCGAGGGTTCGCGATGATCTCCACGTCAACCTTCGCCGCCTTGTCGTCATCAACCGAACCGGTCGCGCCCTTGGGGAGGGTGACGTAGACCTTGCCGGTGTCGTCGACACGCACCTTGGCACCCTCGATCTTCTTGCCAGCGATGGAAACGTTGCCGGTCAAACGTTGGTAGTCGTTCTCCGCATTGGCCACCGTGATGCCGGTGTCGTACTCGTTGCCGTCCGCGATGATCGCCTGGGACTGCTGCTCAGAAGCAACAATTGGCGCGCAGTCATCGGTCTCAAATACCCACGGGGCGACTTCAATCTGCACAGTTGGGCTGACGCGGGTCTTCTCAGCCGCCAAGATCGTCGGATTATTGACCCTCCAGGCCCACGTCTGCGCCTGCTGATTGCTGTCCACAGCCAGCTTCACAACGGCCGTGCGCTTCTGATCACGCTTCAGCGAAAACGACTCCTGATCAATCAGCGCAACCTCGTTGACATCAAGCATCTCAACGGGCTCATTGCCCTTGCGCTTGATCTCAACGGAGCCCTTCTTCAGAGCTTCAAGCTTGTAGGAGTGGGTTGCATCCTGCGTACCTACGTTTTCAACAACGATGAACGCCGTGCCGGATTGAAACACCCGCTCACTGTCAGCGCTTACGCTCACCCACGGCACGAAAGCGTTGTCTACCTCGTCGAGGCCAACACCCACGCTGACCCCGTTTTGGGTTGTCTTCAGCGCCACGCCAGGGTTCACCGTGGTGATGTTCTGATCCAGCACAACAGCACATGCGCCCTGCTGTGGGTTCGCGGTCCGACCCGGAGGGCTTGTGAATTCTTCTGGCAGCGCGGTTGCTTGCGGGGCGACAACAGCCGAAGCGCCGAGGGCAAGCGCAACGGTGCTCGCAGCAATCTTCTTCGAAATCATGAAGTCTCCTTAGAGGTTCGTTGCCCAGTGGTGCGTCCCCAAACGCAGCCACGTGACCTTCCTCCAAATATGAGTGAGCTTCAGACCGACCGCAAGAGTTTTAACATATAAAAAACAGGTTATACTTCATTAAAACACAGCAATTACAAAGATTCCCACGTCCATGGGTCGCGCGACAGTTGTGACGGTTCGAACACATCCAACAAACCATTCACGCTATCTACCTGGCCATATCCGAGCGACCCGGCAATATCACGCACAATGTCGGACTGACGTTTATCGGCCAACATCTCCCGCAAGGTGACAGCACCATCGCGCTTTGCTAATCGACGACCCCCTGGCCCCACCACAAGTGGAACGTGAATATAAAAAGGCGTCACGAGAGAAAGTTGATCAGCCAAATACGCTTGTGCCGGGGCAGAAAACAACAAATCGTCGCCGCGCACAACCTGATCCACCCCCTGAAAACCGTCGTCCACAACGACCGCCAAGTTGTACGCCCAATCCCCCGCCTGCGCCTGATCCACACGCCCGCCGCGCTTCAAAATCACATCATCAACCGGCCCCGTGTAGGCACCGTGGTAGAAATCCTCAACCGTCCACTCACGCACGTGGGCCCGCAGACGGATTGCGGGGAGGCGGCCCTCGTCGGCGAGGTCGCGTCGTCGTAAAGCACGCTGCTCCTCCGTGAGATCACGACACGTCCCCGGATACATCCCCGGCTGCGCATGCGGCGCCGACGCCGCCTCCCGGATATCCCGGCGCGTGCAATAACACTCGTACGTATCCAAACGCGCCAGCGCATCCGCATACGCATCACCACGGTCATGCTGGTACAGCACCGGCGGATCAAAGTCGAGACCAAGCGCCTCCAGGTCCTCGATCTGACGCAGCGCAGACTCCGCGGAAGAACGCTCCGAATCAATATCTTCCACACGCAAGAAAAACTTTCGACCACTCTGACGCGCAAACAACCACGCCAACACCGCCGTACGCAAATTGCCAAAGTGAAGATCGCCGCTCGGACTCGGCGCATAACGACCAGCAGGACCGTGGAAAACAGACATGTGTGCAATGATATTGCGCATGTCACCGCGCGTATCCCGCTCCCCATACCCGTACCTGCTCGCCGTGTTCTGCGCAGTGTTCCTGATCTCGAACATCACGGCGCAAAAAGGCGTGGTCATCGGGCCGCTGGTCACCGACGGGGCCTTCTTCCTCTTCCCCATCTCCTATGTCATCGGCGACGTCATCGCCGAGGTCTACGGATTCAAAGCCGCACGCCGCGCCGTGTTCACCGGCTTTTTCATCGCGGTGCTTGCCGTGGTGACGTTCTACATCGCCATCTGGCTGCCCGCGGCGGACTTCTACGACATGCAAGACACCTTCGCCGCAGTCCTGGGCTTGTTGCCGCGCATCGTCGCGGCCTCGCTCGCCGGCTACGTAGTGGGTCAACTACTCAACGCGTGGGTACTGCAGAAGATGAAAGACCGCTTCGGCACCGACCGCCTCTGGGCGCGCCTGATCGGCTCCACCATTGTCGGCGAATTCGCGGACACGCTGCTGTTCTGCACCATCGCCGCGAGCGTGATCGGCGTCGATTCCGCCGGCACGTTTATCAACTACGTCGTTGTTGGGTTCCTGTGGAAGACCCTCATGGAGGTCGTGCTGCTGCCGATCACCTACCCGACGATCGCAGCCGTGCGCCGCGCCGAGCAGCGCATTGCCGACGAGAGCGTGTAACCCACAGGGCTCCGAAACCTGTACTGCTGCTAATGCAGACCCCCTCCACTCGTGTGGACCAAGGGGGTCTAGCTGTTTCTAATCTAACTCGCGTGGCCCCCTGGAAGGATCACGTGGAGCGAGGTACTCGCTGTACCAATTGTGGGCGAACTTGTGTTTGGGCACTTTCATTAACGACGAATTCGCACTCCACGCAACGTGATCTGCCATCTGAACGAGTTGGGACGCCCTGGAGTCCAAGAAGATGGGATCCTCAATAACATGCCGAGTTGTCCTTGGGAGTTCACGATGTGCTCGGCGAAAGTTTTTCTCAGTTCCGTCCCTTACGAGCCGGTGTGAAGGCCAAGCGCAAATCCAGCGCAGCTAGAACCTTAAGCAGCGTTTCTACCGTCGGATTCCCAACTCCATTTTCTATGCGACTCAGTTCAGCCTGTTGAATTCCGGCAGCATCAGCAACAGATTGCTGAGTTGCGCCGCGATCATGCCGGGCCGACGCAAGTGCAGCACCTACCGCTTTACGCTCTGCAAGTTCCGCAGCAAACGCTCGCGTTGCCGCATCACGAATTACCTCGGCTGCTGGCGATTCCGATTCTCGATATGGCTGGATGAAGTCTTCAAACTTTGTAGTGGCCATTTGTTCACCCCCACGCTCCGCTTAATAGGTAACCAGCAGCAAGTTTATGTGTTTAACCCCATAACAGCAAGGCGTATTTACTCTCTTTTCCAGGCAGACAAAACGGAGCGCGCTGCACGAATTTCCTTCTGCTCCTGCTTTCGACTTGGATCGCGCAACTTGTTGTATCCACCGAGCAACAAAACGATTCGCTTTAGCCGGATGCGGCTCGAAGTTTCCCCAAAATCGCTCCAACCCTAGACCCGCAAATCACAGCTTAGGGGCAAACCCGAACTCACCCTGCTTGCTAGATCGAGCACATGAGTGCCCCAGAGGGCGTCTAACCGGACATCGGGTCGAGTTCGGGTTTGCTCCTAAGCTGGCTGCGCGACTACATATCCCCTACTTCCCGGCGTAGTAGCGGCCGAGGAATTCGTCGCGGTAGGCCTCGTAGTCGCCGGCGTCGATGGCAAGGCGGATGTTGTCCACCAGGCGGATCATGAACTCCAGGTTGTGGATCGTGCACAGCGTGCCCGCCAAAAACTCCTTCGCCTTGAGCAGGTGGTGGATGTAGGCGCGAGAGTAGTTTTCGGAGACGTAGCCGCCGAACTCCTCGTCCACCCCGGAGAAGTCACGCTTAAAGCGGGCGCCGGCAAGGTTCATGCGGCCATCCAGGGTGTACACGCCGCCGCGGCGGCCGAGGCGCGTCGGGGCAACGCAGTCGAAGGTGTCGGCGCCAGCTTCGACGGCGGTGAAAATGTCGTCCGGCTCCGAAATGCCCAGGAGGTGGCGCGGCATGTCGACGGGCAGCTCGTCGGTCACCCAGCCGACGATCGTGCCCAGATTTTCCTTCTCCAGGGCACCACCGATGCCGAAGCCACCGAAGCCACGGCGGCCCTCGTCGAGCGCCTCACGGTGAAGATCCAACAAGCCGTGCGTAGCCTGGCGGCGCAGGTCCTCGTACTGCGCCCCCTGCACCACGCCCCACAGGGACTGCAGCGGCTTGTCCGCCCGAACCTCGGTCAGACGGTCGTGCTCGATGAGGCAACGACGGGCCCAACGACGGGTGCGCTCGACGGAATGCTCCTGGTAGGCGCGAGTATCCAAAAGCGTGGTCAGTTCGTCGAAGGCAAACATGATGTCGGCGCCCAGCTGGTGCTGGATCTGCATCGACACCTCAGGAGTGAAGCGGTGGGAGGAGCCGTCGATAACGGATTTGAAGTCGACGCCGTCGTCGTCGACACGCGCCATGCGATCCTTGTTCGCCGCACGGATGTCGCCCTCGGTCAGGCCCGCGGTGTCCATGGCGAGGACCTTTTTAAAGCCGACGCCGAGGCTCATCACCTGGAAGCCGCCGGAATCGGTGTAGGTGGGGCCGTGCCAGTTTTCGAAGGCGGCGACGCCGCCGGCCTCGTCGACAATGTCGGGCCCAGGCTGCAGATAGAGGTGGTAGGCGTTGGACAGGATCGCCTGCGCGCCGGTGGAGCGGATCTGCTCGGGCGTGAGCGTTTTCACCGTCGCCTTGGTGGCCACGGGGATGAACGCAGGGGTCTGAATGGAACCGTGCGGGGTGTGGATCACGCCGGTGCGCCCGTGCCTACCCGGCGCGGGCTCCAACTGGGTGCCGACCTCGAAAGTGGTGTCCGTCTGCTGCGTCATGCGTGTTCCTTTTCTAGTTCGGTGCCCTCAACGTCGACCTCGGGGAGGAGTTTGTCCAGCCATTTTGGCATCCACCAGGCGGCGCGGCCGAGGAGGAACATGGTGGCGGGGACGAGGGCCATGCGGATGAAGAAGGCGTCGAAAAGTACTGCGACGCCGAGTGCGAAGCCGAAGATTTGGATGAACGGCAACGGTTGGTCCAAGAAGGCGATGAAGACGGCGATCATGATGATGGCGGCGGCGGTGACCACGCGCGCGCCTTGCCTGAAGCCTTGCACGGTGGATTCGTGCACGGCGCGCAGCCGGTCGCCGTCGCCGTTGCGCAAGTAGGCCTCGCGCATGCGAGTAACCAGGAAGACTTGGTAGTCCATGGCCAGGCCGAAGGTGACGCCGATGAGGAAGATCGGCAGGAAGGACAGGATCGGGGTCGGTGTGTTCACCAAACCCCACAGGCCTTCTTGGAAGAACAGGACGGTCACGCCGAAGGCGGCGCCGACGGATAGCAGGAAGCCAAGGCCTGCCACGAGCGGCACCATGATGGAGCGGAACACGATAACGAGCAGCACGATCGCCAGCCCCACCACGATGGACAGGTACAGCGGCATGGCCTTTGAGAGTTCTTCGGTGATGTCCATTTGGACGGCGGTCAGGCCGGTCAGGCCAACGTCGATGCCCGTGGCGTCTTCCACCTGGCTGATGGCCTCGCGCACGCCGTGGGCGATTTGCAAGGTGCGTTCCTCTTCCGGACCACCGGTTGGGGTGGCGAGGATCTGGGCGGCTGTGAGGTCGTCGTTAGCTGCGATGAGCTGCGCGTGCTCGATGCCGTTGACGGAGCCGATCTCGCCCATGGTGTAGATGAAGGACGCGAGCGCTGCCTTTTGGGCGTCGCCGCCAGCCTCATCCGGGATGGCTGACATGTACGGCTGGAGAATCTCCGAGTTGGGGTTGACGCTGTGTGCATCAACCACCAGCAGCAGCGGGGCGTTCACGCCGGGGCCGAAGCCTTCCGCCATGAGGTCTGCGGACTTGCGTTGGGTGGTGTCGTAGTTGGAGGTGCTGTCGGACGGCAGCGACATCTCCAAGCCAAGCACCGGGGTGGACAGCGCACCGAGCCCCAGCACGACCACTGCCATAACAAGGCCCGGCACCTTTTCGACGAAGCGCACCCACCGCCTACCCATCGAATTCTCATCGAGGTCCTTCGCCGGACGCTTACCCGGACCCGGATTACCGGCCAGACCGGGAATCTTGCCCGCGAAGGTCTTCGAGCCGAACGCGCCAAGCAACGCCGGTACAAGCGTCAGCGCGACGAGCACCGCGATGAACACGGTGACGGCGGCGGCAAGGCCCATCCAGGTGAGGAACTCGATCTGCGCCAGTGCCAGGGCGACCAGCGCGGTAAAGACCGTGGCACCGGCGAACACCACCGAGGAACCCGCGGTGCCGACAGCCATGCCGGCCGCCTCATCCGGCGGGAGGTGGCGTGCCTCCTGGCGGTAGCGCGACAGGATAAACAGGGCGTAGTCGATGCCCACGGCCAGGCCGATCATGACGGCAAGGACCGGGGTGACGTCGTTAAGTTCCACCCAGTGGGTGGTCAGCAGCACCAGCAGCGCGCCGATGCCCACGCCGACCACGGCGGAGATGATCGGGATCACCGAAGCAGCAAGCGAACCGAAGGTGACCACGAGCACCAGGAACGCCACGGCCAGGCCGACCATCTCAGAGGTGGTCTTAATGGCAATCGGCTCGCCGAAACCAGCGCCGCCGGCTTCCACCTGAAGGCCCGCGTCCCGGCCGATTTTCATGGCCTCGTTCACCACGTCGCGGTCCGCTTGGTCGACGGACATCGACGACTCAGCGTCGAACTCGAAGGTGGTGTAGGCGATGCGGGCGTCGTCGCTAAGCATGCGCAACTGATACGCATCCGCTTCCGCGCGCTCTCGCGGCATGCCCATCTCAGTCATCTGGCCAATGATCATGCGCTGCAACTCGCCGTTGACCGTCACTGGATTGCCGAAGCGCTCCCCCTCCACCCCGAGGTGGTCGCGGATATAGCCGACGGTCGCATCCATCGCCGCCATATGCTCGGGCGTATCTAGGCGCTCCCCCTCAGGCGCAGCGAACACCAAGTTCACGCCAGGGGCTGTGGCCACATTGCCGGCATCGGGGAAGTTTTTCTCCATGTCGCGCAGCGCGTCGATAGCCGGTGTGCCCTCGATTGCGAACTCGGAGGTAAACGGCTTCATCAACGAAAACGCGCCGCCCGCAGTCGCACCGAACAGCAGCAGCCACGCCACAATCACCCGCCATTTGTGCAGGTAGGACCAACGTCCGAGGTTGTACAGCAGTTTCGCCACGTCAAAGGGTTCCTTCTGTGATACGGAAAAAGCCCCCGTTGCCGGGGGCTTTAACACTTGGCGGTAGCGGCGGGATTTGAACCCGCGGTGGTTTTACCCACACTCGCTTTCGAGGCGAGTACCTTCGGCCGCTCGGACACGCTACCGCCGACTAGATTAACGGCAGCGCCGCCAAGAAACCAAATTTAGCGGTCAGCTTCGTCGCGGACCTCGTCCGCCTTGTCCTCAACCTTGGCTGCGACTTCGTTGGCCTTGTCCTTAATAGCGTCGCCCGCCTCGGAGAGCTTCTCCTTAGCGCTGCCGATCAGCTGATCGGCCTTGCCCTCGTTCTGAAGCTTCTCATTATCGGTAAGGTCGCCAGCCGCTTCCTTAGCCTGGCCCTTGATCTGATCAAGCTTGTCATCCAAACCCATGATGTTCTCCTTTATTCGTTGAAATTCGGTGCAGTCGCCCAGTGTAGGGACAAACCCGAACACTTTGGGTAACGATTCAATTACTCCTCAGCTCTTCAAAGAAATCACTCAGTAACCTGGCAGTTTCGGCCTCCAGCACGCCGGCGCGCACCTCAGGGACGTGCAGATGCCGCGGGTCCCGGATGGCATCCAGCACCGACCCCACCGCGCCCGTCTTCGGCTCCCATGCGCCAAAATTAACGACGACACCCTCGCCCCCAAGATCGCCCCCGCACACATCGTGCAGGGCTCCAGCGTGACAACGAGCTCACACCCATCGAGCCGCCACCTCCCCAACGCCTCGCACGCCTGCCGGATGGCCTCCACCTCTGCGTGCGCGGTCGGGTCGTTGTTCGCCTCCCGGCGGTTCACCCCCACCCCAAGGACCTCGCCCTCCGGGGAGAACACCACAGCCCCCACCGGTACATCGCCCGGCGGGGTCGTGCGGGCAACCTCGATCGCCTCCCGCATCCGTTCTTCAGCCCGGCGGGCAGGTTTGCTAATCGACGGCATCAGCAAGCTCGTCGCCAAATCCCAACTCGTCGGCGATGGTGTGGGCGAGATCGGCCGGGTCGGCGTCGTCGTCAAGCAAAATGCTCAACTGCTCCTCCGACAGGCCCAGATCCGCGAGAATGGCAAAGTCCCCATCAGCCCAGCCGTCGACGTTATCCAGCTCATCCGGGTCGATGTCGGGGATGTCCACGTCGGCCTCATCCAGGATGTCAGCCGCGAAATCATCATCCACCGCCATCGTCGCGTCCGAAATCAGCACACGCACCTTCGACGGGCCCGGACGCACCACAACCAAATAGTCATCCTCCACGTTGAGCAGCGCAAACGCCGCGCCCTCGCTGCGCAAACCGCGCACAGCGTCAATGGAGGTGGAAAGGTCCGTGAAATCGTCGCGGAACTCGCGCACCTGCCACGAACCCCCAACCTGAGCGACGGTGACGGCAAACCCGTCCGTGAAGTCCTGACTCATGGGACGAAAGCGTAGTCCGCGCGGGCCAAAGTGTCACTAGACTTAACGCGGTGACTACCTACCAACTGCCCCCCATCTGCATTCTCGGCCTCGGACTGATCGGCGGATCGCTCATGCGCGACCTGACCATCTCTAACGAACGCGTCTTCGGCTACACCATGCACGGGGCACGCGCAGCACAACGGGACGGCTTCGACGTCTCCGACAACATGGAAGAAGTGCTGCGCCGCGCAGAGGCCGACAACGCGCTCATCGTGGTTGCGGTGCCGATGGCGGCAGTGGCGTCCGTACTGGACCAGGTAGCTTCGTTCGCCCCGACGTGCGACATCACCGACGTGGTATCCGTCAAAGAGCGCGTGTACGACCTCATCGTCGAGCGCGACATGCAGGGTCGCTACGTCGGCGGCCACCCCATGGCGGGCACCGAGTTTTCCGGCTGGAGCGCCTCCCACGAGGGCCTGTTCGAGGGCGCCGCGTGGGCCGTAACGTACGACTACGCGCGCGAAGGCCGTGCCGACGACCACTGGGCCGCCCTATTCACCACCGTCTGCCGGCTCGCATCCGTCGTCGGTGCGGAGGCGGTCCCCGTGCGCGTATCGCTTCACGACGAATCCGTCGCCCGCGTCTCCCACCTCTCCCACGTCATCGCTGAAGCCCTGTCGTTGGTCGGCGACCGGGGCGGAACGCTCGCACAGTCCCTGTCGGCCGGGTCCTTTAGAGGCGCGACCCGGGTAGCTAGTACGGAACCCGAACTCGTGCGCAACATGTGCGAAACCAACGCCGACTCGCTCGTGCCGGTACTCGACGAGTTCATCGAACTCCTCCAAGACGCACGCGCTTCCCTTGCGGACGATCCGGCGTCCATGAAGCAGCTAGCCGAATCTGGCAACCGCGCCTACCTGCGCATGGCCGCCCGCAAAGGCGCCCGCCGCGAGTCCGTCTCCCCCGTGAAGATTTCTTCCCGCCCCGTCATGCGCGTCCACCCTGGCGCACCGGGCTGGGTCCGCCAACTCGAGCAGGTGGAGTCCCTCGGCGGACGCGTCGAGGTGTTCTAGGTTTTGTTTTCTGGGGGGTTGGGGTTTGGGGGGTTGATCCCTGGGGTTCCCCGGGGTTCCCTGGGGTTCTAGCCGGCCGTTTTCCGCTGGTCGTCTAGCTCTGTGTTTGTGG
>NZ_KV825959.1:0-575 GCF_001835805.1 Corynebacterium sp. HMSC034B08
GGCGAGAAGGTGCAGGAATTGACCAAGCAGGCGTCCCCGTCGTCGCTCGTGGCGGCGGCGGAACTCATCGCAGCCAACGCATCGCAGGATCTGGCCGGCGCGCTGGACAATGAGCGTCGTCTCGGTGCCGTGATGGTGCGTGAGCCGGACTTTGCGGAAGGGGTGCGGGCGGTGCTCGTCGATAAGGATCAGGCCCCCAAGTTCGCCCCCGAGGCGGACCCCTCCAAATATCGGGACGTGCTGCGCTAAAGTAAATGGCGGTGTGGGGCTGAAGTTGCCCCCGAATCCCACACGCTGAAGGAGCAACGTTGACCGAAACCACAAACCCCCGCGACGACTGGAACCATAAGCTCACCCTCGCCCAGGAGATGCTGCCGCTGATCAGTCGCCTGCACCGCGAACACAACGCGGTCACCTCGGTTTACGGTCGCCTGCTGGTGGGTGTGACTGACATCGAGATCATCAAGGCACACCGCTACGCGCGTCGTATCGATGAAAAGGAGCTCCCGCTCGACGAGACACTCCCGATCCTGCGCGAGCTGGTGGAGATGGATCTCGGCACCGCTTCGATCGAC
>NZ_KV825960.1:0-385 GCF_001835805.1 Corynebacterium sp. HMSC034B08
GGATCAGCAACGGTGGTGCGTGTGGTCTTGCGTCGGAGTACACCCGCGATTCCAAGGATATTCATGAGGCGTTGCACCTGGTCACGGCCAATGTTCCAGCCTGCCCGGTGGGCGGCTTTCCATAGTTTTCGTCGCCCGTAGACCCGCCGATTGGCCCGCCACAGCTCAAAGAGCCGGTGCGCGGTGTAAGCCTCATCCAGCTCGGCAGGGGTGGGCCCGAAACCACGGGCCTGGAAGCGGTAGAACGTTGCTGGTGAAATAGCGTATTCATGCTCATTGAGCACGTGGCACATCCGCTCGATGGAATACAGGTGCCGGTGAGTGCGGAGGAAGTCCACAATCACTTTAGTTTGCGGTCGAGCTCCGCCTGGGCGAAAAAAGCTGA
>NZ_KV825961.1:0-1262 GCF_001835805.1 Corynebacterium sp. HMSC034B08
AATCGGCATCGGCTTCGCCAACATGATGCTCTAAAACCAAACAACAACAATGAGTGTGCCCACCCGCAACACCGGGTGGGCACACTCTCTTTTCGTTGCTGCCACTGATCGTCTAGCACCCCCGCAAATACAGCTAGACGGTCTCGAAACCGCCTTCACAAACCCCCAGGTGATAACGAACACCATGGTCAATACGGAGCTCATCGTCTGGTTGCACAAACACAGAGCTAGACGATCGGTCCGAGCGTCCTTCTTCGTCTGAAGGGGGATCACTGACGCGGTAGCGCCTACTCGCTGACCGAGAACACCTTCTTCTTCGGTGTCTCCTCCGCAGCCGATCCCGCCACGGCGATCTTGGGGGCGTCGAGGACGTCGGTCATGAAGTCGGCGACCCACTGCAGCAATTCCATATCGCGCAGGTTTGGGGAGTTGAGTGCCCGCTTTGCCCCGCCTTCCTTGGGCATCGGCACCTGCAGCGCCTTTGCCGCAGCCCGGAAGTTCGCCCCCGGGTACAAGCGCTTCAGGCGCACCTGCTTGGAGTCAGGCAACTCGACTGGGTGGAGTTTGATGCGGGTTCCCTGGGTCAGGATCTCGGAAACGCCAACTGCACGGGCCTGGTTGCGCAGTCGGGCTACGGCCATGAGCCGCTCGACCTCAATTGGCAAGGTGCCGAAGCGGTCGATCATGTCGTCGGCTGCTGCAGTCAGGGCGTCGTCGTCACGCGCTTCTGCGAGCTTGCGGTACACCTCGAGGCGCAAGCGCTCGGAGTTGATGTAGGTCTCCGGAATGTGTGCATCCACGGGCAGATCGACGCGGATTTCCTTCGGGCCTTTGTCGGTGGCGTCGATGGGTTTGCCGCTCATGAGGCCCTTGAAGGTTTCCACGGCCTCGCTGACCAAGCGGACGTACATATCGAAGCCCACGCCGGCGATGTGGCCGGACTGTTCCGCGCCGAGCACGTTGCCAGCGCCGCGCATCTCCAGGTCCTTCTGCGCCACGGCCATGCCGGCTCCCAGGTCGTTGTTTTGGGCGATGGTGGCCAGGCGGTCGTAGGAGGTCTCGGTGAGTGTCTTGTCCTTCGGGTACAGGAAGTACGCGTAGGCACGCTCGCGGGAACGGCCCACACGTCCGCGCAGCTGGTGCAACTGGCTCAGGCCCATGTTCTGGGCGTTTTCCACGATCAGGGTGTTGGCGTTGGCGATGTCCAGGCCGGTCTCCACGATCGTGGTGCACACCATGACGTCGTATTCGCGGTTCCAAAA
>NZ_KV825961.1:1362-40217 GCF_001835805.1 Corynebacterium sp. HMSC034B08
AAAACCCTGCACGGTCTGCTCGAGCACCTGCTCGCTCATCTGGCCGTGGGCGACAACGACGCGGGCCTCGGGAACGAGTTCGCGCAGTTGGCGGGCAGTTTTTTCGATGTCGGAGACTTTGTTGTGGATGTAGAAGACTTGGCCGTCGCGAAGCAATTCTCGACGAATCGCCGCCGCCACCTGCTTATCCTCTTGCGGACCGACATACGTGAGCACCGGGTGCCGGTCTTCCGGCGCGGTGGTAATCGATGTCATTTCGCGGATGCCGGTCAGCGACATCTCAAGCGTGCGCGGAATCGGCGTTGCCGTCATGGTGAGCACGTCAACGTGCGACTTCAGCGCCTTGATGTGTTCCTTGTGCTCGACACCGAAGCGCTGCTCCTCGTCCACGATGATCAGACCGAGGTTCTTCCACTGCACGCCAGTCTGCAGCAGTCGGTGGGTACCAATGACGATGTCTACGGAACCATCCGCAAGACCTGCGAGGATCTTCTTCGAATCCGCGGTAGAGGTGAAACGCGACAGCTCGCGGACCTCCACCCCAAAACCATCCATGCGCTGCGTGAAGGTGGAGTAATGCTGCTGGGCAAGCAGCGTCGTCGGCACCAGCACCGCGACCTGTTTACCGTCCTGCACTGCCTTAAACGCGGCACGCACGGCCACCTCGGTTTTGCCGAAGCCCACATCGCCCACGATCACGCGGTCCATCGGCGTGGGCTTTTCCATGTCTTCCTTGACCGCTTCGATGGCGTTGAGCTGGTCTTCCGTCTCTACGAACGGGAAGGCATCTTCCATCTCGAGCTGCCAGGGGGTATCCGGCGCGAACGCGTGGCCCGGCGCGGCTTGGCGCTTGGCGTAGAGCTCCACCAACTCGCCGGCGATCTCGCGCACGGCGGCGCGCGCCTTGCGCTTGGTGGACTTCCAGTCCGAGCCGCCCATCTTGCTTAGCGACGGCTTCTCGCCACCGGTGTACTTACTCAGCAGGTCCAGCGACTCCATGGGCACCCAGAGTTGGTCGCCGGGCTGTCCGCGCTTGGCGGGCTGGTACTCGAGCACGATGTATTCGCGTCGCGACGCCTCATCGCCGGCCTTGATAGTGCGCTCCGCCATCTTCACAAACTTGCCGATGCCGTGGGTGTCATGCACCACGAAATCACCCGGCTGCAAAGCCAACGGGTCGACGCGGTTGCGGCGGCGCGGGGCGCGTCGCTTAGCGCCGGCGATGTCGCCGACGCGATTGCCGGTCAGGTCCGTTTCAGTAACCACCACAAGGTTCGGGCCGCCGAAGACCAGACCTGCGTGCGATAGTGCTTGGTAGAGCGTGACCGCGCCATCGACGGGCTCGAGCCCCGGTGTGGCCACTCGTGCAGACACGCCGTGTTCGCGCAGCCGCTCCGCCATGCGGTCGATCGCACCTTTGGCCGGAGCGACATAGGCGGCCTTGCCGTGGTTTTGCGTCACGTGCAGTTTCAGCGAGGCGTAGAGCTGCTCGATCTGCTTCGGATCGCCCTTCGGCGCGGGTGCTGCCTCGAACTCGAGCGGCAGCGTCGACGCGTCATCCGCGGCGAACATGCCAGGAGGCGCAAAGGTCCACCAGGCGTTTCCGGCCTTCGACGCGGAGACCTCCAGGGACTCGAACGAACGGTACGACGAAGCAGAGACGTCCAGGCCTTCCACCGCCACCGGGCCTTCGGCGCCCATCGCGGCGGCCTCCCAGCCGGCCTCGAGGAACTCGCGGTCGGTCGCTTCCAAGTCGGCAATGCGAGTACGAACCTTCTCCGGGTTGGTCACCAACACCACCGAACCGGCCGGCATCAATTCCGGCAGCACCGAATACGTCTTATCGGTCAGCGCCGGGATGATCGCTTCCATGCCGTCCGCCGGCTGCTTTTCGGAAATGCGTGCAAGCAGCGACGACAAGGTGGGGTTCGACGGGAATTTGCGGGCCAGGTCGTCGGCTTTGGCGGCCACGGTGTCGTCGATAAGCAACTGCCTTGCTGGAAACAGTTCGACGGCACCAACCTCTTCGATGGTGCGCTGATCCGCAACCGCAAAGGAGCGGATGTCGGTGACTTCGTCGCCCCAGAACTCGATACGCACAGGGTTCTGGGCAGTGGTGGGGAAAACGTCAATGATGCCGCCGCGGGTAGCAAACTCGCCACGGCCCGCAACCATATCCACGTGGTTGTAGGCGAAATGCACCAACTGCTGCGTCAGGTCCTCAAAGTCGGCTTCCTGGTCCACCGCCACCCGAATCGGCTCAATCGCAGGCAAAACCGGCTGGCACACGGCGCGCGCCGCAGCCACGATCACCCGCGGCATATCCCACAACACCTTCGCACGTCGGCCAACAATGTCCGCAGCTGGCGACAAGCGCTCATGGGGCAACGTCTCGTAGGCGGGGAATTGGGCGACCTTGTCGTCGCCAAGCATTGCCTTGAGCTCCGCCGTGAGGTCTTCCGCCTCGTGCCCCGTCGCCGTCACCAACAGCACCGGAGTCTCACGCGCGATCGCACCAGCAGTCCAGGAACGTGCCTGGTCAATGCCGGTAATATGCAGCGAATCTTCCCCCACATGCGTCACCAAACCCTTCAACTTGGGGTCCGTCAACGCCTGGGTGAGCAGCCCACCAAGCACGGGCGGGGTGTTATCAGTCATGCAATGCTTCCTCTTCGTTCGCGTCGCGATCCACAGCGCGCTCATCTCCAGCGACATCTTCACCAGCAATATGCGGCTTGGCCTCCATCCCCCGCAACCCATTCCAACACAGGTTAGAGATATGCGCCGCCACAATATGCTTGTTTGGCTCCCGCTGATCCAACCACCACAGCGCAGAATTAGACACCGTGCCAACCAGCGCCTGACCGTACAACCCGGCCATCGCCTCATCTAATCCACGGTGCTTAAACGCCTCCGCCAGCAGGTGGGAAACCTCAGCGGTCACACGGTTAAGAATCGTCGAATACGTCCGCCCCTCCCCCGGCAACTGACCATGCGCAAGGATGACAAACCCGTCGGTGTCATCCTCCACGTACGTCAGCAACGCCAGCACACCACGCTCAATGCGATCGCGCCAGCGCCCCTCCTGGATCGACCCCATAATCGTCTCCTCCAGGCGGACCATCTCCCGACGAATAACTGCCTGGTACAACCCCTCTTTGCCCCCAAAGTGCTCATACACCACCGGCTTGGTCACCCCGGCGCGAGCCGCAATCTCCTCCATGGAGATCCCGTCGTATCCGCGCTCAGCAAAAGCAGCGCGCCCAACGCCTAATAATTGTTCCCTACGCTGGGGTGCAGTCATTCGCCTACGAGCCATATGTTCCACTCTAGATCCCTCTCCGACACACCCCATCTTTGGTTGCCACGGGATGTGGTCTACAATCAGCGATGCTATTCCCCATGGTGTAATCGGCAACACTACGGTTTTTGGTACCGTCATTCTAGGTTCGAGTCCTGGTGGGGAAGCTTTTTCATATGGGGAGGGGAAATGAAACGATTCGCAATACTTTCTACAGCTCTATGCGTGATGCTCTCGGGGTGCACTACAGAGCAACCGCTTAACGACGACACCACGCCCAACATCGAATCCGGCACACCACCCGAATCTGCGGAGGATAAGCCTCAAGCACAAGCGTTCGTGTTCGAAAGCGGCGTGCTAGAAATCGGCGACTTCGACCCGTACACAATCGGCGACGACATCTTCGATCCCTGCACGGAAATCACGCAGGAAGAATTCGCCGCCGCGGGGTTTGAGGATGTGGAGCCGCTTCCGGAGAAATATGCGGCATTCGCTCGCGGAATGAGTGCTTGCGACAGCCAAAACGGCGATGAGCTGTTTCCTCCAGCGTTTATGAGCAGCAACGCGAATCGCAAAGTTGTTGCAGAGCAAGTGGAGATGTTCGATTACAAATCTGAAGTCCTACCGACGCTTTATACCTTCGGCCCATTGAGCGGCATCGGCCCTAACTGTTATGCCCAGATCGATACCGTGCGTGGCGCAATCACCGCGATCGTCGGAGGAGTCGAGGGTTTTAGCGACCAGAGTCAGAATTGCAGAGATGCAATCGACGCATTAGAGCGCATCTACCAGGCTTTTCATTAACCATTGTCCACTAAAGTGGACAAACTCTTTTCATCCGTTTCTTTCTCGTTTATCTTTGAGAATGAGCAACAATCTTTTTGGGGGAAAAATGATTATAAAACTCGACGTAGCTCAGACAGAAGCTGCAGTTAGCCAACTACGGGGAATTGCGAATTCACTTTGGAAAAGTGGTGCTGCTCTCGATAACCCACTTCTAGCATCCTTTTCTCAGGTCAGTGGCCTCGCAGATGCAGGGCGTACTCTGAGCCCAATCGGGGATGTAAACGCACCAGAAGCAAACCAAGCGGTCGCAACCTACCTTCTGGGTACGGCGAACATTCTTGAAACAGCGCTGAACAACACGCTGCGGACGGATGATTCGTTGTCCGGTGCGTTGGCGTCGCTCGGTCCGGTGTTTGAGGGACGCGTTAACCAGGTGCAGCCACAACTGATTGAGCTCCTGCAGAAATCGCGTTCGGTCGATCCGAAAACCAACACGTTTGCAAACCCGGCGGCAGTCGCGACTGGTGATTCGTCGCTGCACGCCTTGCACGCCAAGTTGTTGGAGACCGACACTTCTCGTGCGATGTCTGCTTCCGAGTTCTGGAACTCAAATGCAGAACTGATCGCCGATGCGATGGAGGAGCTCAACGAAGTCCAGCACGCGTTGAGTACCTCGGCAGAGACATCCTGGATTCACAACGCGATGCGCACCATCACACAGGTCCAGAACGCAGGTATGGAATACGTGGCTAACTCGCGCTCCCTCGCAGCGCACACCGCAATGCTTGCCGACGCCGCAGACGCCGAAAAACTCATCGCATCCAGCACCGTGATGGCATATGACGCTGCACCGTCGCCGGAAGAAAAGCTTGCGATCGAGCAGGCGTACTTGCTCAACTTTCCGGCACGAATGACATCAAACTTGGTCGCTGCGATCCCGACGTTTAACCGTCTGCTTCCGGAGTTGAAGGAGATGTCTGGCGACTCCTACAGCGTCGATAGCATTCCCTCGCCAGCAGCGCCCGCATTTGAACCAGCAGAGTTGCCGGAACCAATCCAGAATGCGCTGATCAACCGTGGCTACGGGGATATCGCAAACGCGAAAACACCGTCAGAGGTTCTGCAGAACATGGGGCGGCCCTCGCCAAACGTGCTTGATTCCATTCCGGCAGGTGCTACGCCTACGCAGGCTGCGTCGGCAGTGCTGGCACCGCCAAGCACAAATGCGATGGCTCCGACCCCAGGTGCGATCTCTGCTGGCGCGCACCCAGGTGCGCACAGCCCAGCGTTCACCGGTGCTATCACCCCTGCAACCACACGTGGGGCGAACTCGGGCGGGGCATCCGCCGGCACCAATAGCGGCGCGGGTGGATTCGCTCCAATAGCTGGTGGGCCCAGCAACGCTGCAGGCACTGGAAGGCACGCTGCTCGTGGAAACCAGATGGGCGCAGGCACCGGGGTTGGAGTGCCTGGCGGTTCCCGCGGGGGCTCCCCTGCTTCCCAGGCTGTTAGCGGCCGTGGAGCTGGAAATGGCATCGGCACTGGCCGAGGCGCCGGAGCAGGGGCTGGCATGTACGCAGGTGGCGGCATGCACGCCGGTCGTCCGGGTTTCAGCACGGGCGGCGGCGTGAGCGCCGGTGCTGGTGTCGGTCCAAGTACCGGTTTCGGCGCCGGTTCGCCGGGTGCTCACGGTGCTACCCCGCACGGCTCGACAGGGCACGCGCCAACAGGCTCCGGCACAGCTAACGGTGCACACGGTGCCCACAGTGCCCACGGCGCCCACGCCACAAACGGTGCGCACTCCGCGAATAATGCGGCAGGCGCACACCGCGGCGGTGGTGTCGTCGCCGGGCAACCGATGATGGCCGGGCGCAACCAAAACGGTCGCGCATCCGACAAGGCCGCCGCCAAGGTCAAGACAGTCACCAGCGCGGTCGAGCGCGACGGCAACCTCAAGGCACTGCTCGGCGACGCCCCACTATTGCTGCCGGAGGTCATCGGCTACAACGTGCGCCGATAGTCACCGCGAGCGGCAACGCTCGAAACAGCAACCCGAAACAAAACCACGCCCCGGTGGGATTCGCACCGGGGCGTGGGGTCGTCGAGAAGCAATCTAATGCTCGTGGCCGTGCGGGAGTGCAAGGTCCGGTTCTTGGCCAGGCTCGACGATGACAAATTGGCCCATCATGCCCTGGTCTTCGTGGTTGAGCATGTGGCAGTGATACATGTAGGCCAAGGTGGGGTCGGGGTGATACGCGATCTCCACAAGCAACGTCACCGTGGAAAGCGGTGGCACGTCGATGGTGTCGTGCCATCCGGCAGTGAACTCCACTTCCCCACCCTCAACACTTTGCACGGCGAAGCGTGCGTTGTGGATGTGGAAATTGTGCAGCATATCCTCGTTTTCGTTGGTCACTCGCCAGATCTCAGGCCCGTCGTGGTCGACGACAAAGTCGACGCGCGACATGTCCATCGTTTGGCCGTTGATCTCAATGCCATTGAGTCGGAACTCGCGCTCCACACTTGCCGACGACGGCACGTCCAACGGCACCAACGTTTCCGACAACGCAGGCGACGCCGGTGCGTCTTCAGACGGGGCGGCTATCTCAAGCAGGTCGAAAGTGTCGCGTGCGCCGAACAGGTCGGCGGTTTCTTTATCTGGCAAGCCGCCGAGGTCCGGGAGTTCGTCGCTACGCAACATCAGGTCCTTGCCCGGCTCCAGGTCCACCACGATTTCCACGCGCTCGCCCGGGGTAAGCAGCACGCCGTCGACCTCCACCGGGGAATCGAGGAACCCCTGGTCAGTGGCGACGATCTTGAACGGCACACCCAGCGTCAGGTGGTGGAAGCGCAACACGGAACCGTTGAGCACGCGGAGACGCACGCGGCGGGTTGTGGCCTCGAAACGCGGTTTGGTGATGCCGTTGACCACCACGGTGTCGCCGACCCACCCGTGGTCTTCGTCGAGCTGGCCGTCTTCGGTGAACTGGGCGTTGGTCAGGATCACAGGGATGTCGTCGACGCCGTAGTCGGCGGGCAGGCCGGGGATGGCGGTGGTGTCGTCGTCGACAATCAGACCGCCGGCAAGGCCGCGGTAGGCGTGCACCGCGGACATTTCGTGCGGGTGTGGGTGGTACCAGCACGTCGCGGCGGGCTGGTCGACGGTCCATGACGGCGACCAGGACTCGCCAGGGTCAAACATCAGCGCCGGCCCGCCATCGGCGGCGGCTGGAAGGTGCAAACCGTGCCAGTGCACCACGGTCGGCTCCGGAACCTTATTATGCACCGTCATCTCGATGCGTTCGCCGCGCCGCATGTACAGCGTTGGGCCCAAGAACGGCCCGTTGAATCCCCAAGTTTTGGTCATGACACCAGGGATGATTTCGGATTCGCCTTCCTGGGCGGTTAGTTCGAAGCGGCGTACGTTGCCGTCGAGGGCGCCTTCGTACAGCGGCGGGATCGGCAGCGGGCGCGCCTCGGCGTCGGCACCGCGCGGGGTGGGCTGGTTTGATGTCGAGCACCCAGCCAATGCAGCACCCGTGGCTGCGGCTGCAACGGCGAAAACGGTCCCTTTAAAAAATGTGCGTCGAGAAAAAGCCATTACGTCCTCCAAAAACTCGCCGAAAACCATGAATGATCCTACTATCCCGATATATGCGTAACGAGGAAGCGAATGCCCGCCGGTTCATCTGGTCGAACGGCTTACAAAACATTGGCGATCAGGTAGTCGCCCCGAAAACGGTGCTGCCGTGGCTGTTCAATGCTGCTGGGGTGCCGGCGGCGTTCACGTCGTTTCTCGTGCCAATTCGCGAGTCAGGCTCGATGCTGCCGCAGGCGTTTTTGAGCCCGTGGGTGACGTCGCAAAGCTCGCGCAAACGAGTCTGGTTGATCGGCTCGTGGGGCCAAGCGTTGGCCTCTGCCGGCATTGCGCTTAGCGCGCTGTTGCTCGAGGGAAGTGCGCTCGGCATCGCAGTCATTGTCCTGCTTGCGGTGCACGCGGTGTTTCGCTCCATCTGCTCCATCGCAGGCAAAGATGTCCAGGGCCGCACGATTTCCAAAGGCCACCGCGGCGACATCACCGGTCGCGCCACCGCGCTCGCCGGCGGTTTCACTCTCGCGATCGGTCTCGCACTGTCGTTTATCCCCAACGAACTTCCGCAGTGGTCACTCGCCGCGCTGCTCGCCGGCGGTGCGTCGATGTGGGCGCTCGCTTCGCTCGTGTTCATGCGTATCGACGAGCCCACTCCCGACACCGACACCTCCAACGGCCAAGGCTTCCACGACATGTGGAAGCTGGTCACCTCCGACCGCGACCTGCAACGATTCCTCATCGTGCGCTCGCTCATGCTGGTCACCGCGCTTTCCACCCCGTTTATCGTCGTGTTGGGCAGCCGCGAAGGCGCCGACCTCACAGGCCTCGGTGCGTTCATCGTCGCCTCCGGCGGCGCGTCACTGCTTGGCGGGCGGGTTTCGGGCCGGTTGTCGGACAGGTCGTCGAAACGCACGATGGCGTGGGCTGCAGGTTTCGCGTCCACTGTGCTCATCCTGCTCGTTGCCAGCGCACAGCTTGTCGACGACACCATCAACGCCTGGGTCATGCCCCTAGGCTTCTTCCTGGTCAACCTCGCCCACACCGCAGTGCGGGTCAGCCGCAAGACCTACCTGGTAGACATGGCCGACGGCGATAGGCGCACCATGATCACGGGTGCCGCCAACACCGTCATGGGCATCGTCCTGCTCGTTGTCGGCGCAATCTCCTCGGCGGTTGTGCTGCTCGGCCCGCAGGCAGCGCTGATCTTCCTGGCTGTTGTTGGTTACGCCGGTGTGTTTGGTGCCGCGAACCTGAAGGAAGTCTCGGCAAACAAGTAGGCCAGAGCCCATAGGCGTTATGCTTGGGGCCGATCTCAAAACGTCCACCCCCAAGGAGTAATCGAGTGCCTAACCACTCCGATCGCGCCGTTGTCGTGCTCGCGGCCGGCGCGGGAACCCGCATGAAGTCCGACCGCCAAAAGACGCTGCACGAAATCGGCGGGCGCAGCCTGCTCTCCCATTCGCTGCACGCCGCAGCCGGTGTGGAACCGACCTACCTCGTTGCTGTGGTCGGCCACCAGCGCGACCAGGTCGCCCCAGCCGTGGAGCACATCGCCGAGCAGATGCACGTGGAGATCCGCCAGGCGATCCAGGAGGAGCAAAACGGCACCGGCCACGCAGTGCAGGTCGGCCTGTCGGCAATTCCGGATTTCGACGGCACTGTCGTGGTCACCAATGGCGACGTACCGTTGTTGACGCCGGAGACGTTGCAGGCGCTCGTCGAAAAGCATGAGTCCGAGCATGCCGCCGTGACCGTGCTCTCCCTCGAATTCGACAACCCCACTGGCTACGGCCGCATCATCCGCGGCGAAGCTGGCGACGTGCTCGAAATCGTCGAAGAAAAAGACGCCACCGACGAACAACGCAAGGTCCACGAAGTCAACTCCGGTGTCTTCGCCTTCGACGCCACCGTGCTTCGCGACGCCCTCGCGCGCGTCACCCCCGACAACGCCCAAGGCGAGTTCTACATCACCGACGTCCTCGGCATCGCCCGCAACGACGGCCGCAAAGTCTCCGCCTTCATCGCACCTGATGCCCGCGAACTCGCCGGTGTCAACGACCGCGTCCAACTCGCCGAAGCAGGCAAAGAACTCAACCGCCGCCTCGTCGAGCGCGCCATGCGCAACGGCGCAACCGTCATCGACCCGGCCACCACCTGGATCGGCGTCGAGGTAGAAATCGGCCGCGACGTCATCATCCACCCCAACACCCAACTGTGGGGCTCCACCGCCATCGGCGATGGTGCCGAAATCGGCCCCGACACCACCCTGACCGACATGGAAGTCGGCGCCCGCGCCACCGTCGTACGCACCCAAGGCGAACTCGGCGTCATCGGTGAAGAAGCCACCGTCGGCCCCTTCACCTACATCCGCCCCGGCACCGAACTCGGCGCCCGCGGCAAACTCGGCGGCTTCGTCGAATCCAAAAACGCCAAGATCGGCGAAGGTTCCAAGGTGCCCCACCTGACCTACATCGGCGACGCCACCGTAGGCAAGCACTCCAACATCGGCGCCTCCAGCGTTTTCGCTAACTACGACGGAGTGAACAAGCACCACACCACCATCGGCGACTACTGCCGTACCGGCTCAGACACCATGTTTGTCGCACCGGTCAATATCGGTGATGGCGCGTATACCGGCGCGGGTACAGTAGTCACGGAAGATGTTCCAGCCGGCGCGCTCGCCATCAAGGAGGGCCACCAGCGCAACATCGAGGGCTGGGTAGAAAAGCGCCGCCCCGGATCCGACGCGGCAGAAGCTGCAAAGAAAGCACGCGAGAAGTAAAGGTTCAAACATGACTGGTTACTCCACAGAAAGCCACAAAAACCTCAAGGTCTTCACCGGGCGTGCGCACCCGGAACTGGCAGAGGCCGTAGCAGACGAACTCGGCATCGAGCTCGTGCCCACCACCGCCCGTGACTTCGCCAACGGCGAAATCTTCATCCGCTTCGAAGAGTCCGTCCGTGGCTCCGACTGCTTTGTCATGCAGTCCCACGCACAGCCGCTGAACAAGTGGCTCATGGAGCAGTTGATCATGATCGACGCGCTCAAGCGTGGCTCCGCGAAGCGCATCACCGCGATCCTGCCGTTCTACCCGTACGCACGCCAGGACAAGAAGCACCGCGGCCGCGAGCCGATCTCCGCCCGCCTCATCGCAGACCTGCTCTCCGCAGCAGGCGCGGACCGCATCGTCTCCGTCGACCTGCACACCGACCAGATCCAGGGCTTCTTCGACGGCCCGGTCGACCACATGCACGCCCAGCCGATCCTGGTGGACTACATCAAGTCCAAGTACTCGCTGGACAACCTCGTGGTGGTCTCCCCGGATGCCGGCCGAGTGAAGTCCGCTGAGAAGTGGGCCAACATGCTTGGCGACGCCCCCATGGCCTTCGTCCACAAAACCCGCGACATCGACGCCGCAAACAAGGTTGTCTCCAACCGTGTCGTCGGCGACGTCGAGGGCAAGGACTGCATCCTCATGGACGACATGATCGACACCGGCGGCACCATCGCTGGCGCCGTCGGCGTGCTCAAGGAAGCCGGCGCGAAGTCCGTCGTCATCGCCTGCACCCACGGTGTCTTCTCTGATCCGGCACGCGAGCGCCTCAGCGACTGCGGCGCAGAGGAAGTCATCACCACCGACACCCTGCCGCAAAACACCGAAGGTTGGAAGAACCTCACCGTGCTGTCGATCGCACCACTGCTGGCAAAGACCATCCGCGAAATCTTCGAAAACGGTTCCGTGACCACCCTCTTCGAGGGCCAGGCCTAAACCACTCTTGACCGCGACAGCCGGGGCAGCTTCACCGCTGCCCCGGCTTCACGCTTAGGGAAAGGACACAATCTCCATGTACAACCGCTACGCCGAATCCGTAGAAATCACCCCAGAGCTTGAGCACGCCAAAGCCATGTACGACGGCGACGCCACCCTCGAGTATCTGGGCGCCATCATCACACGGTTAGAGCCAGGCGTGGCGGAAGGCGAGTTTGTCGTCGATAAGCGACATGCAAACGGATTCGGCGTCTGCCAAGGTGGCGTCCTGTTCACCTTCGCCGACGCCCTCTTCGGTGGCGCCTGCAACTCGCGCCGCACCGAACCCACCGTCAGCGCACAATCCGAAATGATCTACCTCGCACCCGCGAAAATGGGCCGCACCATCCGCGGCGTCGCCCGTGAACACCACCAATGGGGCCGCAACGGACTCTCCGACGTCACCCTTTACGACGGCGACACCGTCATCGCAGAATTCCGCGGACTCTCCCGCACCACCTCACGTCCCCCGACAGGAAACTAAACCATGAGCCTCCAAGAACAAGGACTCAAACGAAGCGTCAAAAGCCGCCAACTCATGATGATCGCCTTCGGATCATCCATCGGCACCGGACTTTTCCTCGGCTCCGCCAGCTCCATCCAATACGCCGGCCCCGCCGTCTTGATCTCCTTCGCCATCGTCGGCGTCATCGTTTACTTCCTCATGCGCATGCTCGGCGAAATGGCCGTCGAACACCCCGTCTCCGGATCCTTTGCCGCATACTCCCGCGAATACATCGGCCGCGGAGCCGGATTTATCACCGGCTGGAACTGGTGGTTCACCACCGTCGTCGTCGGCATGCTGGAACTGACCGCCATGGGTACCTTCCTGGACTACTGGTTCCCCCACATCCCCCACTGGGTCACCGCGCTAGTCTCGCTGCTGCTCGTCGTCGTCCTCAACGTGCTCAACGTGCGCGTGTTCGCCACCACCGAATACTGGCTTTCCCTGATCAAAGTGGCAGCACTCGTCCTCATGATCGTGCTCGGCCTCGCGCTTGTCTTCGGCGTCGGATCCGAACCCGCCATCGGTCTACAACACATCACCGACCACGGCGGATTCATGCCAAACGGCATCTCCGGCGTCCTCTTCGCACTCGTCGCAGTGACCTTCACCTTCGGCGGCATCATGTCCATCGGCACTGCCGCCGGCGAAGCTGACGACCCAGACAAGGCAATTCCCCGCGCGGTCAACTCCGTAGTGTGGCGCATCCTCGTGTTCTACCTCGGCGGCATCGGCACCATCCTGCTGCTCGCACCGTGGAATGAGCAGGACACCAACGAAAGCCCGTTCATCCGCGTACTCACCGGCGTCGGGTTCTCCGGCGCAGCGACCGCCTTGAACGTCGTCATCGTCGTCGCCGTGTTCTCCGTGCTCAACACCATGACCTACTCCGGCGCCCGCATGCTTCGCGACCTCGCCCGCAACGGCCAAGCCCCCAAAGCCCTCGCCGAAACCAACCGCAAAGGTCTGCCCACCAAAGCATTGCTTTTCGACGCCACCCTCATGGGCGTCGTCGTCGTCATCCTCAACTACTTCTTCGAAGGCAAAATCTTCGCCATCCTGCTCGCCATCATCGTCGGCACGGAATTGATCACCTGGGCCGGCATCTGCCTATCCCACCTGAACTTCCGCAAACACGCCGGCAACACAAAATTCCCCGCCCCGTTCTACCCAGTTGCGAACTGGATCTGCATCGCATTTTTCGCCCTCGTACTCGTACTAATGGGTATTCTTCCCGATTACCGCATGGGTCTAGCCACACTCTTCGGCTGGATCCTCGCCCTCGGCCTCATTTGGTTGACAACCCAACGCAGGAGCAACGCATGACCCGCAACATGATCCGCCCAGACCTCGACACCATCCCCGCCTACGTGCCGGGAGCCCGCAACGACAGCGCCATCAAACTCTCCTCCAACGAATCCGCCGACGGCCCACTGCCCTCAGTGCTCGAGGCAATGCGCGACACCCTCGGCTCCATGAACCGCTACCCCGACATGGGCGCCACCGACATCCGCACCGCCCTTGCCGAACACCTCGGCGTGACCATCGACCAGGTCGCCGTCGGCACCGGCTCCTCCGCCCTGTGCCAACAACTCGCGACAATCACCGCACAGCCCGGCGACGAAATCATCTTCCCCTGGCGCAGCTTCGAGGCCTACCCCATCTTCGCCCGCATCGTCGGCGCAACCCCCGTCGCCATCCCACTCGACGCCGAGCACCGCCTCGACCTGACCGCCATGGCCGCAGCGATTACCGAACGCACGAAACTCATCTTCGTGTGCAACCCCAACAACCCAACCGGCACCACCATCACCAACGCCGAGTTCGAAACCTTCATGGACGCCGTCCCATCCGACATCCTCGTCGCACTCGACGAGGCCTACTTCGAATACAACCGCGCCACCGACACCCCCATCGCCACCGACGTCATCACCCGCTACCCCAACGTCGTCGGCCTACGCACCTTCTCCAAAGCCTACGGCCTCGCCGGCGCCCGCATCGGCTACGCCTTCGGCCCCGCCGACATCATCAGCGCCCTCAACAAAGTCGCCGTCCCCTTCTCCGTCAACGCCGTCGCCCAAACCGCAGCCCTCGCCTCCCTCAAAGCCACCTCCGAGCTGCAAACGCGTATCGACGACACCATCACCCAACGCCAACACCTCACCACCGCACTCAACCTCCCCGAATCCCAAGCCAACTTCATCTGGCTGCCGGATTTCCCGCGTGAAAAAGCTGACCGGCTAGCGGCAGAGGGCGTGCTGGTGCGTTCTTTCCCGGAAGGTATCCGCGTCACCGTCACCAACTCAGCCGAAACCGACGCCTTCCTGAAAGCATGGGACCGTGCGTAGTGAGCGCCGCCGCGTGATCGCGGCGACCACCATCGGCACAGCCATCGAGTGGTACGACTACTTCCTCTACGCCGCCGTCGCCGGTTTGGTGTTTAACCAGACCATGTTCGGTCCCCTCGGACCTGCTGCGGCGACGATCGTGAGCTTCCTCACCGTCGGCTTGTCCTTCCTGTTCCGCCCGCTCGGTGCGGTGCTGGCTGGCCACTACGCCGACCGATTCGGGCGCCGCGGCGTGCTCATGATCACCCTGTTCACGATGGGCACCGCCACCACGCTTATCGGCCTGTTGCCCACCTACGACACCATCGGTTGGCTTGCCCCCGCCGCACTGATTCTCCTGCGCATCCTGCAGGGCACATCGGCCGGCGGCGAATGGGGCTCCGCAGTCCTCCTCGCCGTCGAGCACGCCCCTGTGAACAAACGCGGCCTTTACGGCGCCGGCCCCCAGGTCGGTGTTCCCGCTGGCCTGCTCATGTCCTCCGGCATGCTCGCCCTGACGACCGCCGTCGCCCCCGGTGACGCCTTCGTCGAATGGGGCTGGCGCATTCCCTTCCTGCTGTCCATCGCGCTGACGTTCCTCGGCTGGTGGATCCGCACCGGCGTCGAAGAATCGCCCGTCGTCGAGGAGATGCGCGAGACCGGCACCCGCAGCCCCATCAGCGGCCTGTTCAAATCTCACGCGGGAGTTGTCCTCGCAGCCGCCCTGATCTTCGCCGCCAACGGCGCCGTCGGTTACATGACAACCGGCGGCTACATCCAGAACTACGTCACCGACCCCACCGGCATTGGGCTTTCACGCGGGGACATTCTCTGGGCTGTCACTGCATCGGCTGCGGTGTGGTTGTTCACTACAGCGTTCGCCGGGTGGGTCTCGGACTACATCGGGCGTAAGCGCACGCTTGCGATCGGGTTTGTGGTTCAGGCGGCGGGTGTTGCGGTGTTGTTCCCGCTCGTCGATACGGGTTCGATTGCAAAGATCACCGCGGCGTTGATTTCCTCACCGTTGGCCTGGGCCTGACGTACGGCGAGATTGGCGCTTTCTACGCGGAGCTTTTCCCGGCTTCGGTCCGGGCGTCCGGGGCGTCGATTTCGTACGCGTTGGGTGCAATTCTTGGTGGTGCGTTTGCTCCAACGATTGCGGCTGCGTTGCGTGAGGCTACTGGTGGTACGGCGGCGATTACGGTGTATTTGATGGCGGCGACGTTGACGGGGTTCGTCGTTACGCTGCTTGTGCGTGATCGCACCGGCATCCCGCTTGGCCATGATCATGAGGACCTCCAGGCGGCGGGGCATTTTGTGTGGGAAAAGTCGGCTGGTAGCCTGTAGCAGTCTCGGCGAGGGCTTTCGGGCCGTTATCGACGCGATGAAGATCCACTATGCGATCACTCGACGAGCACAATCCGTTAAGTGGTCGCAGGCAAAGCCTGTGGCCCTTCCAACCGAAGGAGTACAACATGGCTATTACCCCAACCGTTATCAAGGGTGAGCGTCGCGAGGAGTTCGGTAAGGGCTCCGCACGTCGTCTGCGTCGCGATGGCAAGATCCCGGGTGTCCTGTACGAAAAGGGCATCGAGAACATCCACTTTGCGGTTGACCGCATTGAGATGACCGCGATCGTGCGTAACGACGGCACCAACGCCATCGTCGAGCTTGAGCTCGACGGTGAGAAGCTGCTCGCCATGGTCAAGCACGTCGACCAGAACGTTCTGACTCTCGAGATCGACCACATTGACTTGTTCGGCATTAAGCGTGGCGAGAAGGTTACCGTCGAGGTTCCGGTTGTCACCGAGGGCGAGGCTGCTCCGGGCGCTGTTGTGTTCCAGGAAGCCGACGTTGTCGAGATCGAGATCGACGCTCTGTCTATCCCGGACGAGATCACCGTTTCCATCGAGGGCAAGGAGATCGGCGACCAGATCACCGCTGGCGATCTCGAGCTGCCGGCGGGTGCGGAGCTGATCACCGATCCGGAGAACTTGCTTGTCAACATCACCTTCGAGCAGGTTGATGAGGATCTCGAGGCTGAGGCTGAGGCTGCTGAGGAGGGCGGCGCTGAGGCTGGCGCTGAGTCTTCTGAGGCTGGTGAGGAAGCTTCCGAGTAATTTCGGCACGACGATTGGCCCGCTTTTTTGGCGGGCTTTTTCGTTATGTGAAGAGTTGTTGCATGGCTCCGGGCGGATGCTTCTCGACGACCGACCCTCCCGGCGATACCCACACCGGTATCCCATCGCGTATCTGTATTCGCCCGTAGCGGTTTTCACGCGGGTCATCGTCGTTGCGCCCGTTATGGAACCGACACAGTGGCACGAGGTTGGCAAGGTTGGTCTCCCCGCCATGGCGCCAGGCTTGGATGTGGTGCATGTCGCAGTTGTCAGCCCCATGCCGACAATCGGGCACCGGACACGTCGGCGACATCATCGATGCCAACGCGCGCTGCTTACTATTTGCAAACCGCTGCGTGCGATACAAGTTGACTGCACCCTCTGTCGGGTGAAACGCCGCGACTTCCAGCTCGTCGCCGAATTGCTGCGCGAGAAACTCCGCACCTGTCATCGTCGTGCCATCAGTCAGCGTGAGCGTGACCTCATCGCCTCCACCAGATTGGATACGCGTCCATTCGGGAAGCGGCACCATAACAATCGGCCGTGGTACTGCATGCGGCACCCCACCACCGTCGCCATCACCGCGCAAGATGCCCATAAGCGCATCAGCCATCTGGCCGGCTGGTGGCAGTTCAGTATCGATCAGCCCACGCAGCGTGTGCTCAATATCGGCAATGTTGCGCGCCGAATGCGTCAAGTGCAGCGTGGCCATCCCTTCGCGAGCACGAGAAAACCGCACTTGCTTTTCAGGCGCGGGTTTCTTCGCGTCAATAACCTGATCGGCATAGCGCGACAGCGCGTCGAAGCGGCCCTGAAACTTCAGCAGGGTAAAACGCAACCGCCAACGCTTCGCGGCATCTTCAACCACCGCGAGTTTGCGTTCAATCAAACACAACTGATCCAAGGGTGTGTCTGCTGCCATGTGGCGTGCGTCGGATTGTTTCCGCGTGAATTTCGTTGCCCCGTAGTAGACGTCGTGCACGCGTGACCATTCTCGGATGCGCGACGGGTTCAGCCCGGCAGCGAGGGCTGTGTCGCGATCGAAGTCGGCGATGTCCGAGAGCCGGAAGCCGAGAAGGTCTACAAATGCCATGGCATAAACGCTACGAAGCGATCAACCACCGCACAAGACCCACCACAAAAATGTGGATAACTCCAACACCAAATTCCACAATCCCCTGGTGAGAAGTACTATGTGCGTCGTGACTGTTCTGATCGTTGGTCTTGGGAATCCTGGCCCTCAGTATGAAAATACGCGGCATAACGCGGGTGTGGTCGTCGTCAATGAGCTTTTGGAGCGCGCCACCCCGATGCCCGCAACCTTGTCGGCACACAAGCGCACTAACACCGAGGTGGCGGAGTTGGCGGCGGGACGCCTGGCCAAGGACCGTGTGATCGTTGCGCGCACGCGCAGTTTCATGAATGTTTCGGGCGGGCCGGTGAAGGCGCTCGCAGATTATTTCGGCGTGAAGCCGGAAGACGTGTATGTGATTCACGACGAGCTCGATCTGGACCTCGGCGAGGTGAAGATCCGTCTCGGCGGTGGCGATCACGGCCATAACGGGCTGAAGTCGGTGACCAAGGCGCTGAACAAGCTGTACAACAAGGTCGCCGTCGGCATCGGTCGCCCGCCCGGACGGATGGCGCCGGCGGATTATGTGCTGAAACCATTCAGCGCGAAGGAGCAGGTTGATCTCGCAATTGCGGCCGCGGACGCGGCGGATGAGATTCTGCGCGCGTTAGGCTAGCCGCATGAAACTTGCGACGATCAGGACCGGAAACACCACCACCGCGGCACGGCTTATCGACGACACCCGCGCCGTCAAACTCAACGCTCCCGACATCGGCGCGCTTTTGCACGCGGGAAATTTCGAGGAGGGCGAGGAGTTCACCTTCTCCCCCGCTGATTTCGCGCCGGTGATTCCTCGTCCCGGCAAGATCATCTGTGTGGGGCTGAATTACGCGAAGCACATCGCGGAGATGGGGCATGATCAGCCGGATGTGCCGACGCTGTTCATTAAGTTCCCGGAGGCGCTCGTTGGGCCGTATGACGACGCTGAGGTGCCGGACTTCAACGCGGAGTCGTTGGATTTTGAGGGTGAGTTGGCGGTGGTCGTCGGTAAGCGGGCGCGCCATGTGTCCAACGGTGCGGATTACATTGCTGGCTACAGCGTGATCAACGACTACACGCAGCGCACGTATCAGAAGCGCACGCAGCAGTGGCACCAGGGCAAGTCGTTGGAAAAGACGGCGGGGTTCGGCCCGTGGCTGGATACGCAGTGGCAGCCGGGTCCCGCGATTACGACGACGGTTAATGGTGAGGTGATGCAGCATTCGCGTACCGACGACCTCGTGTTTACCCCCGCGAAACTCATCGAGTTCATCTCGCATCTGTATCCGCTGGAGCCTGGTGACGTGATCGCAACTGGCACTCCGGACGGTGTTGGCCACGCGCGTGATCCGAAGCGCTACCTGAAAAATGGCGACACGGTGCGTGTTGAGATCGAGGGCCTTGGTGCGATCGAGAACACGACCCGCGTGATTTCTTGCTAGCCTCGTGCCCATGAGCCAGCACGCGATGTTGACCAGCAAGTATCCGCCGTCAGATAACCTCTACGAATCGCAGTCACGCGAGGGCGACATCTCGCTCATGCTGTGCCATGGGTGGAGTACCGGCGAGATCGAGGCGTTTTTTGAGGACGATAACGGCGGCGATCCGGTCCCAGGGCTCGATGTGCTTATCGACGACATCCGCGCCGAGTACGCCAACCTCATCCCCAAAGCTTCCGAGGACGCGCAGCGCCTCGATACGCTCCGCGACGCTCTGGCTGAGCGCAACCTCGCGTTCTCGTTCGACGAGGGGCTTACTCAAAGCGACTGCGCCGAGGAAGCCGCCGAACAGGCAGAAAATGATGGCCGCAGCGGCTATGTGTACTGCACGAACCAGGACGTGGATCGAGTCATCCACACCGGCGAGCTCTACTTCGGGTTTAGCTCCGTTGAGGCGGCCGAATCGCTCGTGGAAGCGCTTCGCGGTGTTGGCCTGACCCCGATGTGGGGCGGCAAACCTACCGAGCGTGTGGCGTGTGAGGGGCTCGTCGTCGAGCTCCCGCTCGCGGATTAGAAGCCGAGCTGATCGAGCAGGCGAACTTCTGCTTCTGCGATTAACTGCAGCGGGAACAGCAGAAGGAGAAACGGTGCGGAGCTCAGCATCACCCCAGGAGCTTTCTCCGTCCCGCTCTTGTTCGCGCCACCGTTGAGTTGCTCGGCGCCGTTGATGATGTTGGTGACAAGGAAGTTGTAAAGCCCCCAGGCGCTGCCGCTGTAGGCGCCGTCATGGTTAGCAGGAGCGGCCGGAGCCGCCGGTGCCGCGCTGGCTGCCGGGGCGAGCGCGCCCAGTGCGAGCGCGCCGGTCGTTGCGGTGGCAATTGCGATTTTGGAAAGCTTCATACCTTTCTCATCGCAACAGCTGTCTAGGGCGTTAGCATCCGCTCGATCTCGGCAGCCGGTGCAGCCATCAATGCTCCCCGGTCGGCGCCGACGAGGCAGTAGTCGTTATCCCTGGTCATCGGCCGTAAATACGGGTAGGTCGGCGGCAGGTCAGGATTTTCCCGCGTGAAATCTGTTTCCACACCGCTCGCCCACCGTCCGGAGAAGGCGCGGGAGACCACGGCGGGTGTGTCGGTGCGCAGGAGTTCGCGGTTGTGTTGGCTGGTGCCGGCTTCGTCGGCGAGGAGGAATGCGGTGCCGCAGGCGACGGGCATGTCGATCGCGGCGACGTCTTCGGCATTGCGGACGCCGCCGGCGGCGATCACGGGAACGGTGGCGAGGGGCCGCAGATCTGCGAGCAACTCCGGCAATGAGCGCTGGTCAGGGTCGTCGTGTTGGCTCCAGGTGCCGCGGTGGCCACCGGCGCGTGGGCCCTGGATGATCACGCCGTCGACTCCCCTGGCTTGGGCTTCGCGCAGTTCGGCCTCGTTGGTTACTGTCGCCCAGGCTTCCGAGCCGACCGCATGCAGTTGTGCGATCTCGGTTTCGGTGAAGCAGCCGAACGTCGAGGACACAACGGCGGGTGCGGCCTCCAGCACGGCGGCGAACTTTTCGGCGTAGTCGGATTCGAGCGCCGGAACTTCCTGTTGGAGGTGGTGGGCGGTGCGGTGGACGTCGTCAAGCAATGGCTCGGGTTGGGGCACGAAGAGGTTCGCGCCGAACGGCGTCTCGCACGCGGCGAGCCACGAGCGGGCTTGCGAGGCGCTACAGGTGCCGAGCGCGATGAAGCCGAACGACACCGCGTTGACGAGTTCGGGTGTGGATGGTCCGCCGGCCATGGGTGCTGCGATCACGCGTGGAAATTCCATGGGTACAGTGTGGCACGTGTTTGGTTTTTTCAGGCGCCCCAAGGCCGATTGGCTGGTTGTGGGGCTGGGTAACCCGGGTGCGGAGTATGCGCGCACGAAGCACAATGTGGGCTTTTTGGCGCTCGACGAGTTGCCGAAGCTCGATGGTGTGGCGCGTTGCAAACCGCAGACGTATATGAATCTGTCGGGTGAGGCGGTCGCTCCCCTTGTCCGGAAGTTCAACATTCCGCCGGAGCGGATCATTGTGCTTCACGACGAGCTCGATCTCCCAGCCGGCAAAGTCCGCGTGAAGTTGGGCGGGAACGAAAACGGCCATAACGGTCTGAAGTCGATTACGGAGCACCTGGGGACGCGCGATTACGTCCGCGTGCGCATTGGTATTGGCCGCCCGCCAGCGGGTACGGCGGTGCCTGATTGGGTGCTCAGTGAGGTTTCCGGCGACGAGGACATCGCAACCGCGGCGGAGGCCGCCCGCCTGATCGTCGCCGAGGGGTTAGCGAAGGCGCAGAACGTTATCCACGCGCGCTAATTGCCTGTTCTAGGTCGGCAAGCACGGTGCCCAGCGCGTCGGTGTTGGCGGCCTTTTCTTCCTCGAGGTCGGTGCCGAAGATGTTGATGCCCACCTGGTTGCGGATGTCAAACATGGAGAAATTCGCGACGATCTGACGCCAGTGCTCGATCGCGCGAATCGCGCCGGTGCCGCTGTAGCCGACGAACGCGACCGGCTTGCCTGCCCACTCGGAGGCGAGTGAGTCGAAGGCGTTTTTCATGGTGCCGGGGATGGAGTGGTTGTACTCGGGGGTGACGAAGACGAAGCCGTCGCAGGCGTCGATGGCGTTTGACCAGGCGGTGACGGCGTCGTGCTCGTATTGTTTGTTGGCGGCGCCCGGCACGGTGGCGGCGGTGAGCGCCGGGACGTTGAACTCTGCGAGGTCGAGGAGTCGGTACTCGACGCTGTCGCGGGCGTTGCCGGTGTCGCGTACCCAGTGGGCGACACCTTCGCCGACGCGGCCTTGACGGATGGATCCTAGAATTACGCCAATTGTTGTCATGTACGCGACTGTACTCGGTGGGTGGGTCGTCGATAAGCTAGCGCCCCATGAGCACTGTTTCCGAGGCCGCCCGCCGCCGCACGTTCGCTGTTATCGCCCACCCGGATGCGGGTAAGTCCACGTTGACGGAGGCGCTGGCGCTGCATGCGCATGTGATTTCGGAAGCCGGTGCGGTGCACGGTAAGGGCAACCGTAAGTCGACGGTGTCGGACTGGATGGAGATGGAAAAGGAGCGCGGCATTTCCGTCGCGTCGTCGGCACTGCAGTTTGAGTACGCGCCGGAGGGCCACGAGGGCGAGCCGTACGTGGTCAACCTCGTCGACACCCCGGGCCACGCGGACTTTTCGGAGGACACCTACCGTGTGCTTTCCGCCGTCGACGCTGCGGTGATGCTGATCGACGCGGCGAAGGGCCTCGAGCCGCAGACCCTGAAACTGTTTCGCGTGTGCAAGGCGCGCGGCCTGCCGATTGTCACGGTCATTAACAAGTGGGACCGCGTGGGTCGTGAGCCGCTTGAACTTGTCGACGAAATCGTTACCGAAATCGACCTCCAACCCACCCCTCTGTACTGGCCGGTGGGCGAAGCGGGTGACTTCCGTGGCTTGGCGCACGTCGATGCCGATGGCGAGATCGACGGGTACGTGCACTTCACCCGCACAGCCGGCGGTTCGACGATCGCACCAGAGGAGCACTACTCCGCCGACGAGGCCGCCGCGAAGGAAGGCGACGTGTGGGACACCGCGCTCGAAGAAGCGGAGCTTTTGCTTGCCGACGGCGCCGTCCACGACCAGCAGCTCTTCGAACAGTGCATCACTTCCCCGATCATTTTCGCCTCCGCGATGCTGAACTTCGGCGTGCACCAGATCCTGGACACCCTGTGCGCAATCGCACCGGCACCCGAGGGCCGCGCCTCCGACCCAAAGGCCGTGGAGGCATCCACGACCGCAATGGATACCGAGCGCGAAGTCGGCGATGATTTCTCCGGCGTGGTGTTCAAGGTCCAGGCCGGCATGGATAAGAACCACCGCGATACGTTGGCGTTTATGCGCGTGGTCTCCGGTGAGTTCGACCGTGGCATGCAGGTCACGCACGCCCAGTCGGGACGCAGCTTCTCCACGAAGTACGCCCTGACCGTCTTCGGCCGCAACCGCGACACCGTGGAAACGGCGTTCCCGGGCGACATCATTGGCCTGGTCAACGCGGGCGCGCTGGCGCCGGGTGACACGATCTACTCCGGCAAGAAGGTCCAGTTCCCACCAATGCCACAGTTCGCACCGGAGCACTTCCGCACGCTGCGCGCGAAGTCGCTGGGTAAGTACAAGCAGTTCCGCAAGGCGCTCGAGCAGTTGGATGCCGAGGGCGTGGTGCAGATCCTGCGCAACGATACGCGTGGCGACGCCGCCCCGGTCATGGCCGCCGTCGGCCCCATGCAGTTCGAAGTCATGCAGGCTCGCATGGAAAACGAGTACAACGTGGAAACCGTCACCGAGCCGATCCCCTACTCGGTGGCCCGGCGCACCGACGCCGAGTCCGCGCCAGAGCTGGGCCGCCAACGCGGGGTGGAAATTTTCACGCGTACAGACGGCGAGATCATCGCGCTGTTCGGTGACAAGTGGAAGCTGGCTTTCGTCGAGAAGGAGCACCCGGAGCTCACCATCGAGCCGCTCATCGCCGACTAGCGCTTCGCGGTGAGGAACTCGCGCATCGCGGGCCAGTCGCGCTCCACCTGGGCCTGGCCGGCAGCGTAGTTCGCCCACAGTTTCTCCGCGTTGAGCTCGGTGGACTCCACTCCCATCGCATCGGGGAAGAAAATGTAGGCGTTGCCGGCTGCCGCTTCGTCGATAAGCGACTGCTTCGCAGCGTTGTAAATGCCCGGCCGAGCAATCATGGCGTCGGCGACTTTCGGCGTGCTGCGCATGATGCGACGCACGGCGCGCTCGCGCTTTTGCGGCCCCTTGACGTAGTCGCGCGGGCGGGTGAGCACGGCGAGGAAACGAGTGTAGCCGGCGGCGCGGGCGGCGTCGATAAGCAAACCGCCCGAGGTGCCCAGCGCGCCATCGACGTAGGGCACGCCGTCGATCTCGCGCATCTTCATCAGGACCGGCATCGTCGACGACGTCCGCGCGGCGAGGGCGACATCCTCCAAAGTGCGCAGGTTGTCGCGGTTAAACGCCACCGTCTCCCCTGTGTCGGCGCGCACGGCCTCCACGTGGACCTCCTCGGTGGTCCGGGCAAACGCGTCAAAGTCGAACGGCAGGACGTCCTCGGATTGCTCGTACGCCCATTCGCCGTTGATCAGGCCCTTGCCTCGCACCACAGAGCGCCAGCCGCCGAACTTGGGGTTACCCGGAAACTCCGTGAACGCGTTTTCAGAGCGCCACGTGTCGCGGGAGACGAAGTTCAGCGCGTGGACCGAGCCTGCGGAAATGCCGCCGACCCAGCCGAACTGGACCTCCTCCGCGATGAGCTTTTCCACCACGGGTGCGGTGTAGGAGTTGCGGGTGCCACCGCCCTCAAAGATGAGGGCGGTGTCGCGGGCGTCAATCATGCCCGCGAGCCTACGCGCACGCCCGTGGCACTTTCAACGGTGTTCAGTGTTACGGCGTCAGCGCGCCGCCGGTAACCGCAAGCGTCTCACCGGAGATGTACGACGCGTCCTCGGAGGCGAGGAACACGTACGCGCCGGCGAGCTCGGCCGGCTGTCCTGGTCGTCCGATGTCGGAGCCCTGGGCGAAGTTGTCGACGACCTCCTCCGGCTGCCCCTCAGCGGGCTGGATCACGGTCCAGATCGGCCCCGGCGCAACGGCATTGACGCGGATTCCCTTCGATGAGAGGAGCTCGCCGGCCCCCTACTCATGGCCTACATCACGCCTGTCCAGGATTTCGTCGGCGGCGCGGTCGGTCCACCGGCGGGTCTGCAGCCGCCACGCCGCCCCACTGTTGGAGCGTGGTGGTGCCTGGATGTGGCGGCGTGAGTCCATGCCGTGTTGGAGTTCTTTGGCGCGTAGGACTTCGGCGTCGATTTTTACGCCTTCGAGCAGCACGATGTTCATCAACCAGATCAGGGCGAGTACCGCCAGGACGGTGCCGAATGCGCCGTAGGTGCTGCGTATGCCGACGAGTTTGAGGTACCAGGAAAACCCGATCCATAGCGCACCGATGACGAGGAGCGCGCTTGCGGATCCGAGGGTGAGCAGGCGGAATTTGCCGGGTTTGACGTTGGGGGCGAAGTAGTAGAGCACGGAGACGAGCGCGATTGAGACCACTGCGATGACGGGGGTGCGCAGGTAGTCCCAGACGGGGAGGAAGATTGCGGTGAGGTAGTGCAGTTCGTCCTCAAGTCGTAGGGGTCGCGCGATGGGTTCGAATACGGCGTTGACGATTGAGTCGGTCAGCAGGGCCCCGAGCACGATCACCAATGCGCCAATGACCAAAACGACCGTGACAAGCCACATGGTTATCCATGTCACGACGAGTGGGCGGCCTTCGGTGCGTCCGTAGATGAGGTTGGCGTTGCGGGAGAAGGATCGCACGTACGCGGATGCTGACAGGAGCGAAATCACCACTGACACTGCCAGGGCGATGGTGCTTTCTGCTGGGGTGGCCACGATGACTGTCAGGAGACGCAGGGCTTCTGATTGCAGTTGCGCCGGTACGTATTGGGCGATGAGGTCGGTGATGATCGAGTCGGCCATGTCGTCGCCACGCGGCATGAGCAGGCTGAAGATGGAGTATGCGGCGAGCAGTATCGGCGCGACCGACAGCAGGGTGTAATAGGTCAGGGTGGCGGCGCGGTCCACCATGGCGTCGTTGGAAAAATCGGTGATGACGCGGCGAAAGACGGATGTCCACCCGGCGCGTGTGAGGCGGTTGCCGCGGCGCAGTGGTGTTTCGTAGTCGTGGGGTGTGACGACGAGGTCGCCGGTGCCGTACGACATCACCATGTCGACGCGGTGCGATTCAGACATACTGGTCACCTTATACACTCCCTTGTCATGGGAATTATCGACCGCGCGCGTGAACTTTTCGGGTTGAACCAGCCTCGGCTGGTGGAGTTGCCGGGGCGGGTGGTGCCGGTGGTCGTCGATAAGCTGCAGGTGCACACGGCGCGGCTTGCGCCCGATACCAACGAGAAGATCATCATCGTGACCACCTCAGCGAGGGCACTCGAGGAGCTTTCGCGTATCGACGACGCCGTGCAACTCACCTCCCCCAACGAACGCTCCGTCACGTTCGTGCCGGTAGACCGCAGGTCCGAGCCTGTGCTGGATCCGAAGTACGGCTGGATCATCCCCGTCACACGTGAGACCGCCGCCGAGTTTGCGGGGTTAGCAAAAGGCCCAGGCGAGCACGAACTTTCGACGCTGCACCTGGGCCTTATCCTGGAGTAATACGGCGTGACTAAACCAGTCCGATCCAGTTCCAGTAGGTGGCGGACAGCAGCAGGATGAGCAGGTAGGCCACGATGGTCAGCGGGATACCGGTGCGCAGGAACTGCTTGGAGGTAAACGCTCCGGTGCCGTAGGCCAGCATGTTTTGCGGTGCGGAGACCGGCAGCAGGAAGCCGAAGCAGATGACGAACTGCTGGATGATCACGAACCCGATGCCGCCGTTGGGTACGTCCAGGGTGGCTGCAAGGGCGATGAACACAGGGATTAGCGCGGAGGCAAGCGAGGTCGCGGAGGCGAAGCCCAGGTGGATCAGGATGTTAAACAGCGACACCAGGGCGATTGCGGCGAGGATCGGCATGGAAGATAGGCCGATAGCGCCGAAGGTTGCCTCAGACAGCCAGGTTGCAGCGCCAGTGTCCAGCAGGAACTTGCCCAGGGAGATGCCGGCGGCGAACACGACGAGGGTGCCCCAGTTGATCTGCTGCTGGGCGTACTTCCAGTCCATGACGCCGATGACCGGCATAAGCATGAAGCCGACGGCGACGATGGTGATGGTTGCGGAGGAAATCGGGTGCAGCACGCCTTCGGTGGCCCAGAAGAACAGCAGCAACACTGCGATGGCGGTGAGGCGCTTCTCAGCGCCGGTCATGGGTCCCATTTCCGCGAGCTGCTTTTCGACGAGCTCACGTCCCCCATCAATCGACTCCACCTCAGGCTTAATGGCGGCACGCATGATGAAGTACAGGGCGATGGACATCAGGATCGACCACGGTGCGGCCCAGATGAACCACTGGCCCCAGGAGACGGTCTGGCCCATTTGGTCTTCGATGAAGCCGACAGCCACGAGGTTTTGCGCCGCAGCGGTCTTGATGCCGACGTTCCAGATGGACACCGCCTGGGTTGCCGTAATCACGAGCAGCGCGGCGAGCTTGGATTCCTTGGCCAGACCGAAGGCGGCCACCATGCCCATGAGAATCGGCACGACGGCGCCGGCGCGTGCGGTTGCGGACGGGACAAAGAACGCCAGGATGATCGAGATAACAATCGCTCCGATGACAATGTTGGAAACTTTCTCGCCAGCGAACTTCAGCACATACAGCGCCAGGCGACGGTGCAGGCCGGTTGCCTGCATGGCGGTTGCCAGCGCAAGTGCCGCAGCAACAAGCGCCACCGCCGATGACGAGAAGCCGCTCATGGCGATGCTCAGGCCCTTGGAGGCACCGATCGCTTCGCCTGTTTCGGGGTCCACGGCGAACGTGAGCATGATTGCGATCAGCCCGACGATCATGACCGCACTGACCGGGTAGGACACTGCTTCCGAGACCCACATGATCACGGCAAAGGCAAGCATGCCGAGTGCGATTTTTGCGGGCATTGCAAGCCCTGCGATCGGGGTCAGGATCACCGCCGCCAACGCGACAAAAGCGAGGAAAAACGCGATCGTTTTTCCGGTGTTGAGTTTGTGTGAGGCTTGCTGTTCGGGGCTGTCTGCGGGCGCGACTGCCGTAGTCACGGTATTCCTCCTTGATGTAGTTGTTCCTGCGTAAACGTTAGTCGCACCATAGGGGGCTTCAAAATGGGATGCCTGTACTGTTTGGCCAGCTAGCGGGGCGCGTAGCATCGTGAATATGAATTTGAGTTCCCAGCTGACTTACAACATGCACCATGGAGCGCAGGACCTCCGTAACCTACTTAGCACCGGCGCTGCGGATGGTTGGTTGCCTGGGTCGTGGCAGGACTCTCTGCAGGATCTGAGTTTTTCGGTGATGGGGTTGTGGGATTCGGTGATCCAGGCTTTCTCTGCCCTGTTCTAGGGGCGCATTGTGGTTTCTCCGTACCGGTTTCTCTGGTACAAATGTAGACAAAGTTCACAACACTTTGTTGCTAAAAGGAGTTTTTCCCATGAAGGCCCTCTACAGAGCCGCAATCTTCTACCTCGCCTTCGGCCTGATCTCGGGCGTGTTCTACCGCGAGTTCACCCGCGCCAACAACTTCCCAGAAGGCCAGTTCACCCAGCTCAGCGTTACCCACACCCACCTTTTGGCCCTGGGCTTCATGATGTTCCTCATCTTCCTCGCGCTTGAAAAGGTCTTCACCTTCTCGCGCAATAAGAAGCTTTTCAATATCTTCTTCTGGCTCTACAACGCAGGTTTGCTCACCACCGTGTCCATGCTGATCTTGCACGGCTCGCTGACGGTGCTGGGCAAGGAGTCGGGTGCGGCGATCTCCGGCATCGCAGGTTTGGGCCACATCATGCTCACCATCGCGTTGGTCATCTTCGTGGTGCTGCTGGGTCGCGCCATCGATAGCCCTACCCGAACCTCTGAGGCAGCGCTGGCAAACTAACGCGCTACCCTCGCGGCATGAACACTCTCACGCCGATCCAGCAACGCCTTACTGACCGCTTCTTCCGCTACGTCCGCACGGAAAGCCAATCCGACGCTCGCGCCACTACAGTCCCGTCCACCGAAAGCCAATGGACGTTTGCGCGTTTGCTTGTCGACGAGCTCTCCACCGCCGGGGCCACCGACGTCCACCTGTCCGACACGTGCGTGGTTACAGCCAAGATCCCCGGCACCGGCGACGGCCCCGCGATCGGCTTCTGCTCCCACCTGGACACGGTGGATGTAAACCTCTCCCCCACAGTCAATCCGCAGCTAACCCATTACGAAGGCGGGGATATTTGCCTCAACGCCGAGCTCGACCTCTGGCTGCGCGCCGCCGACCACCCGGAACTTGCAGCGTACGAGGGCCAGCCGGTCGTCCACACGGACGGCACGAGCGTGCTTGGCGCCGACGACAAGGCCGGCGTGACCGCGATCATGGAGGCGGTCACCGAGCTCGGCGGTCAGACCCCACACGGCGACATTTACATCGCGTTCGTGCCAGACGAGGAGATCGGCCTGCGCGGTGTACGCACGATCGATTTTGACCGCTTCCCTGTCGATTACGCCTACACCGTCGACGGCGGCGAGCTCGGCGAGGTTGTAGAGACCACGTTCAACGCCGCCACCGCCACCATTACCATCGCCGGCGTCAGCGCCCACCCGATGAACGCGAAGGGCAACCTGGTCAACCCGATCACACTGGCAATGGAGTTTGCCAACCAGCTCGACGCGCAGGAAACGCCCGAGCACACCGAGGGGCGTGAGGGCTTTATCTGGCTCAACCACATCGACGGCAACCAGTCCACCTGCACCATGCAGTTGAGCATCCGCGATCATGACCGCGAAGGCTACGAGGAAAAGAAGCAACGTTTGCGCACCCTTGCCGACGATCTTGCCGCAGCACACCCCCGCGCCACCATCACCTGCGACATCGTAGATGTCTACGCGAATATCTCCGACGCGAAGACCCCCGAAAATTCCGTCGGCTCCGAGCGACTGCACGCTACGATGCGCCGCCTCGGCATCGAGATTAAGGAGATCGATATGCGTGGCGGCACCGATGGGTCATGGCTGTCCAACCAGGGTGTCTACACCCCGAACTATTTCACCGGCGCGCACAACTTCCACTCGATCTACGAGTTTCTGCCGGTGCCTTCCCTCGAGCGCTGCTATGAACTCACCCTCGCCCTGATGCGTGGCGAGTAACCGGCTCACTAAGCACGCTTGATGCTGGTGCTCGTCTTGTGCATGAGCTCAGTGTCAAGTTCCTCGCGCGTGTGGCGTTTTCGGCCACAATTACTGCTGCGTTGCTCGGTTCCCTACGAGATGCACAATATATTGTGCATCCCGGCTCTGGTGTTGGGGCCGGTTGTGGTTTAGGCTCGTCGATACGCGGAAGCAAAATGGGGGCTTCCGCCCGACACCCAGGGGGGATAATTATGGCTTTTCGTGCCTACGAGCTTTACTACCTCGATTCCTACGACGAGGAAGTCGATGACCTTGTCACCATGTACGACTACGACGAGGACGACTACAGTTTCGACGACGACATCCGCTGGCACATTGACGACGACTACATCATCGAAAACGGCCTCCGCGTCGCAATACTCATCCACGACCCGGACACCCACGAAATCGACTGCGCGTTGCTCCAACCGGACAATCCTCGCGCGCCCGATTGGTATGGCGTGGAGGAGATGGCCAACGTCATGGCCGAAGTCCAGCGCATCATGGTCGCTCACGACGACTACACGGTCAGTATCGTGCCACCGCAGGATCCCGCGTTCGCGCTCACGGCGCCTCGCGTCTTCCCTGCGGAAGATCTCACGGCTGCGACGGTGATGATGCTCGGCGACTCGCAAGACAACGCGTGGTACAGCGCCTTTTGTATCGAGTTCACACCGAACCTGAAGTCCGACGAGTCGTTCCCAGTCGCCGTTTTTGTGTACGACCCGCGCGATAACTGCCTTGTCAGCAAGAGCTTCACCGGCATCAACCCGTTCGCACCGGAGACGTTTAACCGGAGGCAACGCAGGATCGTCGAGCGCAAACTCGACGAGATCTTTGCGGCAATCGACTCCTCAAAAACCGCAACCCAACCCGTGAGCCCGTTTGCCAACCTCGGCCCGCAATTCCGTGCATCGAGGCTGCCCTCCGTCGAGGCGGTCGGCCCCGACCACGCGCTCCTCCAAACACTTGAGAGGCTTCTGGCCTGGTGGCAGGAGCAGGCAGCCTAGGCGTTAGATCATGCGCTAAATCATGCCCTGGCTCATCGCCCAGCCAGCTAGCGCAGCACCAAGGCCGCCGATAGCGAGCAGCACGCCGATGATGATCGCCACTGGCGAGACCGCACCGTCGCCGTTGGCCGGCGGCTGCTGCGTCTTCGGTTTCTGCGCCGCCGGCGCGTTGCTCGTCCCTTCGGTCTTGTCCTTCGGCTGCAGCTTCCTGCGGGCCATGTCCTTGACGTACTCCGGGGCGTCGGAGGCAAGCACCTCGGCAAGCACCTTCGCCATCTCTTCGCGGGTGTAGTTCAGCGCGGAGACGTTGTAGGACTGGCTAAACACTTCCGTTCCGCGCGAGTTTGTAACCACTACGCTCAGCGGAACGACCGGCTTGTCCAAAAACGCCGCGCGGTCGAGCTTGATGTCTACCTGCTTCTCGTCGCCGACTTTGCCGGCAGGCTTCAGGTCGTAGCTTTGTTGGAACACTCCCGAGCCGTAGTTGACGCTGACCTTAAACCGCTCGTCCACGTCTCCCAGGTTGGAGATGGTGCCGCGCAGGACGTTGTCGTCGCCAAGCTGTGCGACGACGCCATTGTCACCGTTCGCGGTTTCGTTGAGACGAAAGCCTGCCTTGTACTTGTTATTGCTTGCCGCGTTGATGACCAGTTCCTTGACGTCACCTTCGGTCAGCACCGGCATGCTTTCCTCGCCGTGCGAGTGGTCGTGATCGTGGTCGTCTTTGTCGTTTTCCTTGTCTGTCTCGTCGTTCACTCCGATGTGGCCTTGGCCAACGTTCGCGCCTGGAAGGTTCAGGTTCGCCCAGTCCGCCGGGATCTGAAACTCCCTGCCGGTCTCGTCGTGGCCGTGCGTTTCCTTTTCGGCAAAGTTGAACTGGTTGAACTGGTGCGCGTAACTCATCACCGAGTTGTACTCTTCGAGGTCATCGCGCGCCGGTGCCGTGTTTGACTCCACGTGCGCGCCGTAGTGCAGCAGGTTCAGGGTGTGGCCAAACTCGTGCAGGATCGTGTTGCGCAGCTGCTCCTGCGTGGTCATCTCAGGATGGTTCGCCACGAAGAATACGGAGTCGTTGACCAAAGCGAGGCCTGTCGAGGAGTCGCCGCGAGAAATCGTGTCGCCGATGACGCCAACGCGGAAGACCGCCTTGCGTTCTCCCAGCAACCGTTCGCGTGCCGAGATGAATTGGTTTTGCGCATACAGCGCGTAAGCCCATTCGTCTTTGGCCAACTTCGGATCGGCCAACCCTGGCATGAATTCTTTGGCGTAGTCCTCGGTCTTGCCGCCCTCGCGGTCTGCCTCCTTCATGCTGGACATCGAGGAACTGACGTACTCCGGCCCCGCAACGATGTGGAGATTGATGCCTTGTTTGGCGAAGCGCTCCTCCAACTGCTTGAGGATCTCCGGCGACGGCGCATAGTCCTTCGTGTTTGCACGCGCACAGTCGGCGAACTGGGTAAAGCCCTCCACGGATGCCGCGAAGGATTCCTTCCGATCGCACTTGAGTTGTTCCCACTCGGATCGCATCCAGTGCAGCTGCAGGAACAGGTCGGGTTTGTTTTCGTCGGCGCCCCACTGGTGGATTGGCAACGATTTGCCTGAGGAGAGTTTCATGCCGACGCGTTCCCACGAGTTGCGCAGCCCGTCACCGTCGGAGTCGAACGCGGCTGGCTGCGGGATGAAACGCGCCTGGGTTTCGGCCTCGAGTTTCTCACCCGCTGCGAGGCTCTTGCTCCAGCGTCCGGCCTGGTAGCGCGCGTCGTTGTCGTTGCGGCTCTCCTTGGCTTTCTCAGCGGTCGGTCCTACGCCGAACCGGTCGGCGTTCGCAAACTTCACGCGTGCGGTGTGGCCGGGCTTTTCCGGGGAGACGCGAATTTCGCCGTCGAAGTATTGCTGCGCGCGGAGTTGGCCGTGGTTGCCCATGATGTCGCTTACGGCTTCGACGCGGACATTGACCGGGGCGCCCGAGACGTTGGTGGCGGTGACGGTGTACTGGATGATGTTGTCGAAAATGTTGATGGTGCGTTTGACCTCAACACCGTTAAACGTCTGGGTGTAGACAACCGTGTCGGTTCCGTCGTCTCTGCTGAGGGTTTCGGGCGTCGCGTTCCAGTCGACGGGCATTTTCGCCTCGTTGACGTACACGTCGGTGCTGAGGCCGTACTTGAGCACCTCGGCGGCGGCTTCGGGGTGGTCGAAGTCGAAGAGGCCCTGTCCGTCGGGGCGCACGGTCGCGTTGATGTACGGCGACCATGTGCTCTTCTGCTGCCCCTCAACGACAACCTGCCTGCCTTGCTGTGTGACCTTGGCCTGCGCGGGCACAACGCAGACGGGGGCGAGGGCGGCGCACAGGCCGACTGCCATTACTTTTGTGGAAAATCGCATGTTGTTGCCTACCTACCCAGTACCTGCATGATCTTGTCTTGGTTCAAAAATGCGGCGAATCCTACGCCGGCAAGCAGCGCCAGCGCGCCCACGAGGACCGCGATCCAGCCAACGCTTGTCGACGACCCCTTGTCCTCAACCACCACTTCCTCCGGCGCCCTCGCCGTCAGGGGGACGTTGACCAGTTCGGAGGATCCGTCCGGGTAGGTCACCCGCACCTTGACGGAGGTGGTTTTGCCGTTGGGCACACTGCCGTTGGACCGGGCGGTGATACGGCCGGTTTTTTCGTCGATAGTTGCTGTCCAGCCCTGCTCGTTGAAGCCGTCGATGCTAAACCGCGTGCCCTCTGGCAGTTTCGACGAAGGTTCCGGACGAGCCTCGCCGCCGATAGGAACGTTCGCTCCAACATATCCGGCGTCAAACGTCGCCGCATCCGAAGGCACCGTGACCGTGGCGGTGATTTCGCGTGCGCTGCCGTCTGGGTAGCGCACCTGGATCAGCGGCTTGTAGGTTTCGTCGATCTCGGCGTTCTTCGGCGCCGTGATGCGCAGCGCGCCGGTGGATCTGTTCACGCCGACGTCAAGGCCAGCGTTGTCGATCACGTCGAAGACCGCACCCTTGACCGCATCGCCAACAGCGGCGACTGCAACTGTGTTGCCCACCCGCACCGTGGTAGACGGGTAGGAGATGGAGTTTTTCACGGCGTGTGCAGAAGCTGTGGCCAAGCGAGCGCGCGCTTCAAGTTCTTTGGTGGAACCATCCTGGAAGTAGGCGATGACCTTGACCGTGAGCGGACGCGCGTTCACCTTCGGTGCGTTGACTCGCACGTCGCCGGTGTTCGCGTCCACCGTCGCGGACCAGCCGCCCAGGCTCGACCCGGATTTCATCTTGAAGGTCGTCCCCTCGGGCAACGCAGCGTCGCCGGTGCGCAGCACGGTTGCGCTCAGTCCCGGGACCACCATGATCTCGTCTTCGTAGCCGAGGTTTGCCAGGTCTGCCAGCATGGGCTCGCCGACCTCGAAGACGGCGTTGACCGTCTTGGGACTGCCGTCCGGGAAGGTGATCGTGACCGGGACCGTGTGGGAGCCGCGCTTTGCGTTGGCCTCCGGTTTGAACGTGATGCTGCCCTTGGCGTCGATGGTCACGCCCTTGGCGTCCGTTGTAAACGTTGTACCTGCGGGCAGCACGCGGTCGTCGTATGTGAAGCCGCGCTCCACCACCTGCGCACGCGGCGAGCTCGAGGAGCGCTCCACACCAGCAGGCACCGGGGTTTTCGCCCATTCGACCGTGTAGCGATCGGCCATGGGTTTTTCTTCAGCCACGACAACCTCGACGACCTCGCGCTGGCCCGTCGGTGTGTTGACCTCTACGCGGTAAGTTCCGGGCGCGGCATCGCGCGGTGGCGTGGCGACGACCGTGCCGTCCTGCTCCACACGAATCCAGGAATCCTTCGGCGCAACCTGTTCCGTCTTGTTGCCGGAGATGACCTTTTCCACGCCGTTGGTGGTGAACCCAGACGGCACCGGGTCACTGCTCCCCTTACGCGTCGGCGTGCCAATGCCTACCTCGCCGGCGTGCACCACCACAGGTGCCCACACGAACGGATCCGGCTGCGGGGCCGGATTCGACGTCGCCGGCTCCTTTTTCACCGTAATGCCCAGGTTGGACTGCTCGCCTGGCTTGACCGTGACCTTGCCGTCGTTTTCACGTGTGACGGTGTGGTTGCTCGGTGCCTTTGCGGTCACGGTGTAATCGCCTGGGTAGAGGCCATCGACGACGTACTTGCCGTCAACCTTTTCTACCTTGCGGGTTTCGTTTTTCGGTCCACCCGTGATCGTGATCGACTCTGGCTCCGCATCACCCGTGACCGAGATGTTGACGGACCCCTTGACCAGCGCCACCGTGAGCTCCAGGTCGCGCGGCTTGTTCGGCTCCACACTGAAACGCTTGGTTGTTCCTCCGTGGTTGTCGCTGGATTCAACCTGCACGGTGTATTCGCCGGCGTGCAGTTTGCCCGCGTTAAACCTGCCGTGTGCGTCGGTCGTATCCTTGGCGTTTTCCTTACCGTTCTGGGTGATGAGGATGGGGGCGTTGGCGACGGGTGCGGAGAGGTCGTCGAGAAGCGTGCCGCTCACCGCGTTGAGCGTCTTCACCAGGATTTCGCCGCTGCCGTGCCTGCCGGGCTGCAGCGTGACTTCCCGGCTGCCTTCGCTGTGGGTCTCGCTTTCGGCGGCTTTGGCCGTATAGGTTCCGGGCAGGATGTCCTCGACCGTAGCCATGCCTTCCGCGTTGGTATTCACCGTGCGCCCGGCGACATCAAGTTTGGCGTTGGCGACGGGGTGGCCGGTGTCGTCGACAACCTGCAAGACGAGGTCCACCTTGTCCAGCGCGAGCGCAAAGTCGTGCGTTTCGGTGCTGTCCTTTTTCACCTTCGCAGCCTGCGACGGCGCCGAATACCCCTGCGGGCCATCAATCTCGACGGTGTAGGTGCCCGTTGGTAGACCAGCAATCGAATACGTCCCATTGACCACGGGCGCAGTCTTCTTCACGCCAGCGGTGTTCTGGTCTGCGCCACGGACCTGGATCTCGGCATGTTGACCGCCTGGCAGTCCGGTGACGCTGCCGGCGATATTGCCCAGGTTGCGCACAACGTTGAGTGTCTTTTCCGACGTCTCATTTGGGTTGATGGTGACAGCACCGCCGCCTTCGATCGTGTACCCCTCCGGCGCGCGCCCACCAAGGATGTACTCGCCCGGGTACAGGTCATTCAAGACGTAGTCGCCGCCGGCTTCCTCAATCGGCAGGTACTCGTTTTTGGGGCCACCGTTGAGGAACACCTCCGTCGGAGCCAACGGCCCCGAAGTGACAACCTTGATGGATCCGCGGTGCAGCGCGACCTTGAGCATCACTGACTCGGTGTCTCCGCCGGGTTCGACTGTGAAGTTTGCACTCGCCGCTTCGTACGTGTTGTTACGGGCCACCTCTGCGGTGTAGTTGCCTGCAGCCAGCGCGCCGGCGTTGAAGTTGCCTTCCGGGGTGGTCCGGAAAGTGCCGATGACACGGGAGCCTTGCTTGACGACGACCTGCGTACCCGCCACAGCCTGACCAAGATCGTCGACAACAATGCCACCGGTTTGGTTCAGTGAACCAACCTTCACCGTCACCGGATCATTGTCGCCCGGATACAGCACGAACCCCTGGGATGCGCCGCTGTACTTGCCCCTGGCGGCAGCTACTGCGGCGGTGTAGGCACCCGGCGCGAGATCCCCAAACGTTGCAAGGCCTTCCGCATTGGTGGTTTCGGTCCGTCCGTCAACGGTGACTGATGCATTGGGAACTGGCCTGTTGGCGTCGTCGACCACCTTGATCACGCCCGTGACGTTGTCCGCAATCACCGCGAACCCAACAGTCCTGTTTTCGTACTTTTCCACCTTGGCGTTCTGCGGGCCCGTGACGGAGTATCCGCGTGGCACGGAGTCTTTGATCACTTCGACGCGGTAGTCCCCGGTGGGCAGGTCCGGGAAGCTGTAGTGGCCGCCCGAGACGGTCTGTTCCAAAATCTCGGGACCCGTGACGCGGATCTTGACCTGTTTGTCCGTCGGCACACCGAAGATCACACCGGAGATGCTGCCCTTGTCGCGCGTGGCGGTGAAGTTTGCGTTCGCGGTTGTTGCGCGTTTGACGTCCACGTCTGCCGTTTGGGTCACCGAATACCCCTTCGGCAGCGACTCTGGGACGACCTCAAGCACGTGCTTGCCCACCGCCAGGTTCGGGATGGTGAACTCCGCGTTCTCATCGGTGTCTACGACAGTGTTCGTACCGACGACACGCACCTTCACCTTGGTGCGTTCCGGCAGCCCGTTGACCTTTCCGCTGACTTTGCCGTACTGCTGCTTGCGCTGCACAACGATCGGGTCCGCGATGCGGTTGACGCGCTGATCCTCTACTTTGACACCTTCAACCTCTGTCCCCTGACTGTCCTCAGTTTCGCCCACGACCAGCGTGTACTTATCCTCTGGATCCCTGGGCACCGGAACCTTGGGCACGGTGAAGTTACCGCTTTGATCAGTCTGGGCCGACTTACCGCCGACGGTCACACGTGCACCGGACATGGCGACTCCCTTGTCGTCGATCACCCGGCCGGTGACGGTGATCGGGTACAGATCAAAATCCGGGGCGGTGGCCTCGTCCTTCCACGGCTTGGTCGCCGGGCTGACAAAGCCCGCTGGAGGTCGCACGCCAATCTGGTACGTCGTTCCTGGGTTGTTGGAGGTCAGCCAGTAGGAGCCGTTATCGGCAACCGCTTCCTCACCCTGGAGGACGATTTCCTTGCCCTGGCGGTTGGTCCACTTCCTGTTCACCAACACCTTCGGGCGGCCGACTGGCTCCTCGTCCGGATTATGCACACGCACCTTGCCCGGCGAAGCCATGTTGACCATAGGCACGGTGTACCGGGAGCCACCACCGGCCATCGGAGTCGGATAACCGCCCTTGCCCATCCCCCAAAGGATCAGGCGGTGCATTCTTTCTACCTGCAACTCTTCCGGTAGCTCATAGCGCAGTCGAATCGCATAATTGCCTGAGGGTGTTGTCGCGATGCTGCGGTGGACGGTGACATCGTATGTCTTCAGCACAACTTCTTGGCGGTTTCTGTAAACGCGGTGATCAAGCTTGAACTGCGAGACTTCAGGGATCCTTTTGAATACCGGATCCCCCTCCGGCGCCGACTTAACATTACTTGCGAAGAGCGGCGGGGGCGCGGTTTCCGGCGGCACGAACTCGATGGATACCGTCTTCACCCGCACGGATCCGTTGAAGAAGACCGCTCCTCGCCAATTGCCGTTTTCAATGCGAACCTCGCCATGATCGATACCAGGTTGCAGAGTAGGCATCCTCTGCGCGTGCGCGACCGGCGTGAAGGTACCCAGCGGGACTTCGGCGACCGTGCCGGCAAGCGCGAGCACCGTCGCAACTGCGGTGATGCGCATGCCCCGTGGGCGGTGTACGCGACGGGGGTCATCGGAATAGCGAGACATGGGCGTCATTCAACTTTCTCGAAGCAAAGGCACGGGAAACGAACGGTAAAACACAGGAATGATACCACTTAGTTATATGCCTTATCTAAACCTTTCAAGGAACTGCCAGCGATTCCACACCCCTACTACACGACGAAGCGCCCCGGCCGAATGTGGCCGGGGCGGTGGAGTCGTCGCTAAGCAAACGCGCTACTGAATTTCCGACGGCTCCTTGCGTGCCGGGTACACCTTCGGGCGCACGCCCGCAATGTCCTCGACAACGCGAACCACCTGGTGGGAGTAGCCGTACTCGTTGTCGTACCAGACGTAGAGCACGAGGTGGTTGCCGGAAGCAATCGTGGCCAGACCATCAACCACGGATGCGTGGGAGGTACCAAGCAGGTCCGTCGACACAACCTCAGGCGAGTAGATGTAGTCGAGCTGCTGGCGCAGGTTGGAGTGGGTGGACACGCGACGCAGGAAGGTGTTCACCTCGTCCTTTTCAACGTCCTTCTCCAGGTCCAGGTTCAGCACAGCCATGGACACGTCCGGGGTTGGCACGCGGATCGCGTTGCCGGTGAGCTTGCCCT
>NZ_KV825962.1:0-271 GCF_001835805.1 Corynebacterium sp. HMSC034B08
TTGCCACAGGGCATTACGCAATTATCGACGACGCCGGCAACCTCCGCCGCGCAGAAGACCCGAACAAAGACCAGTCGTATGTGCTCGGCGTGCTTACTCGCGACGAGTTGGACCGCTGCATCTTCCCGGTCGGTGATACGGAAAAGCCCCAGATCCGTGAGGAGGCCGCCCGCCACGGGTTTGCTACTGCCTCCAAGCCGGATTCTTACGACATTTGCTTCATCCCCGATGGCAACACCCAGGCGTTTTTGGGCCGCTCTATCGGCATGCG